>JALZAI010000007.1 GCA_030948475.1 Actinomycetota bacterium | reverse complement strand
CTAGTGTCCTGTCCCAGAAGTTCGTAGTGCAAAGCGGCCTGATCGTCGTCAGGGGGACACCAGATACAACGCAACCGGGCGTCAGTTATGCCCAAACACTGACCCGTCGCGGCGCCTGGGCGTCCCGGTATCGGTCCCGGATCTCGGGGTGTTCGCGGAAGCCGGCTGACTTGTAGGTGGTGACGGCGCCGACATTGGACCTCGGGTGCAGACGATCGCGCTCGACGAGCCCAGCTCCTGCAGTGCGGCCGCCGCGGCAACGGGCGATCGCGTTGCCGAATCCGCGACCGCGATGTTCCCGGTGCACACCCATCGGCTCGAGCAACCCGGGCTTCCCCGGACCGGCCGACCACACCGTCACCGCCGCCACCGCGTTGCCCTGGTCGTCGTACGCGACCAGACACCGGGCGTCGGCGTACGGCAATCCGGCCGCCATCGCGTGCCAGCGCTCGTCCGTGAACGTCGACCTGTCGAACGATGCCCGCTGCACGGCGGTCCACACGTGGGCCTGGTCCGGCCCGATCACCTCGATCCGCACTCCTGGGTCCGTCACCAGCTCCGTGAGATCGCGGCGCAGCGGCGTCCACGGCTCGTCGGCGTTCCAGCCGTCCTCGAACAGCAGGTCTTCGACCCGCGCGCCGCCCATTGGCGCCTCGACGGACACCTTCCCCGCCGGCAGCACGCCACGCTCCGGCTCGGTCACGTCCTCAACCAGCTGGTGCGCCAGCTCCTCGTCGCGCTGAGCGTCTGGCGCGATCGTCAGCCGCAACAGCTTGGGACCGTCCAGCAGCCCGACGGCGAGAATCCGTCCTTCTCGGCCCCAGGTCCGGATCGCCGCGGCCGTCGCCTCTGCACCGAACCGCCAGAACCAGCCCAGGTCGCCCGGATGCAGTTGCATCGGCGCTCCGTCGTACTGCCACTCCCGCAGCACGCCCACAGCCTCGCTCAGCCCGTCGACTCCCGGCTTGCCCAACACAATCGCCATACCCGATCACACACCACCGCGCGGAAAGTCCGCGCCTGCCGGCGAACCCGGCGCTGGCGATGACGACAACTGAGGCCCCGAGGCCCAGAACATGGTGACGAACGAGTTGTGAACCAACCGGATCGTTTTCTAACGTTGCATCGGTTGCAATATCGCTCGCTTTCAGCTGCAGCCGCTGGTGCTGCCGCAGCCTTCGCACACGAAGCAGCTGCCGGCAGGACGCATCTTGGTCCCGCAATTCACACACAGCGGTGCGTCCGCGGAGCTGCCGGTGATGGACTCCACCAATTCGGTTGAGCTGTGCACCCCGCTCGGTGCCGGCACCTCGGCCGCGTCCTCCTCGTCCACGACGTCGGTCGCCGCCTTCCGGACCGGGGCGGACTGCGACAGTGTCTCGAGGTCAAGTTGCTCGTGGTCGTCGTCGGCGGCGGCGGGCTCGTACGAACCGGTCTCGAGCTGGCGGATTCGCTCGCCGGCTGTGTAGATGCCCAGCGCCGCACGCTCGTCGAAGGGAAGGTAGTCCAGCGCCAGCCGGCGGAAGATGTAGTCCAGCATCGACTGCGCCATCCGGATGTCCGGGTCGTCGGTCAGGCCGGCGGGCTCGAAGCGCATGTTGGTGAACTTCTGCACATACGTCTCGAGCGGCACGCCGTACTGCAGCGCGATCGAGATCGCGATCGAGAAGGCGTCCATCACGCCGGCCAGCGTCGAGCCCTGCTTGCCCAGCTTGAGGAACACCTCGCCCAGCCCGTCGTCCGGATAGGAGCCGGCGGTCATGTACCCCTCGGCACCGCCCACGGCGAACGACGTCGTACGCGACGGACGGGCCTTCGGCAGCCGCTTTCGGGTGGGCCGGTATTCGACCACCTTCTCCGGTTGCGTCCCGCCGGACCTGCTCGCAACGCTGCCCGCCGACAGCGGCTGGCCGACCTTGCAGTTGTCGCGGTACACCGCGAGCGCCTTCAGGCCTAGCCTCCAGCCCTGGAAGTAGACGTCCTCAATGTCCTCGACGGTCGCCGACTCCGGCAGGTTCACGGTCTTGGAGATCGCGCCGGACAGGAACGGCTGGGCCGCCGCCATCATTCGCACGTGACCCATCGCCTTGATGGCGCGCGTCCCCATCGCGCAGTCGAACACCTCGTAGTGCTCCGAACGCAGGCCTGGCGCGTCGATGATGTGCCCGCGCTCGGCGATGTGCTCGACGATCGCCTCGACCTGTTCGGCCTGGTAGCCCAATGCGCGCAGTGCCCGAGGGACGGTCTGGTTGACGATCTGCATCGAGCCGCCGCCGACCAGTTTCTTGAACTTCACCAGCGCGAGGTCTGGCTCGATGCCGGTGGTATCGCAGTCCATCATCAATCCGATGGTTCCGGTCGGAGCGAGCAGGCTTGCCTGCGCGTTGCGCCACCCGTTGCGCTCACCGATCTTGTTTCCCTTCGCCCATTCGTCCGTTGCGGCGGAGAACACGCCGCGGTCGATGTCGTCCATCGATCGGGCAGCATCGTTGGCTGCAGCATGCTTACGCATGACCCGGGCGTGCGCCTTGGCGTTGCGCTTGAACCCCTCGTACGGACCGACGATGCCGGCCAACTCAGCCGAGCGGCGATACGACGTCGCCGTCATCAGCGAGGTGATCGCGCCGCTCAGGGCACGGCCGCCCTCGGAGTCGTACGCATGACCCGACGCCATCAGCAGTGCGCCCAGGTTCGCGTAACCGAGACCCAGCTGCCGGTATGCGCGCGTGATCACGCCGATCGCCTCGGTCGGGAAGTCGGCGAAGCAGATCGAGATGTCCATCGCGGTGATGACCAGCTCGACCGACTTCACGAACTTGACGGTGTCGAAGCGGTCGTCCTCGCCGAGGAACTTCATCAGGTTCAGCGAGGCGAGGTTGCACGAGCTGTTGTCCAGGCTGACGTACTCACTGCAGGGATTGGACGCGGTGATGCGGCCGGTTTCGGGGTTGGTGTGCCAGTCGTTGATCGTGTCGTCGTACTGGATCCCGGGGTCGGCGCACGCCCACGCCGCCTGCGCGACTTTGCGCAACAGCTCCTTGGCGCGGACGGTCTCGATGACCTCGCCGCTCTGCCGGGCGCGCAGTCCGAACTCGCGATCCTCATCGACTGCCTGCATGAACTCGTCCGAGACCCGAACCGAGTTGTTGGCGTTCTGGTACTGGACGCTGGTGATGTCCGCACCACCGAGGTCCATGTCGAAGCCGGCGTCGCGCAGGACGCGGATCTTGTCCTCCTCGCGCGCCTTGGTCTCGACGAACTCGACGATGTCGGGGTGGTCTACGTCGAGCACGACCATCTTCGCAGCACGTCGGGTCGCTCCGCCGGACTTGATCGTTCCCGCAGACGCGTCTGCGCCGCGCATGAAGCTGACCGGGCCGGACGCCGTGCCACCGGACGACAACAGTTCCTTCGACGAGCGGATGCGGGACAGGTTCAGCCCGGCACCCGAGCCGCCCTTGAAGATCAGGCCCTCCTCCCGGTACCAGTTCAGGATCGAGTCCATCGTGTCTTCGACGGACAGGATGAAACACGCGCTGACTTGCTGAGGCGAGGTGGTGCCGACGTTGAACCAGACCGGCGAGTTGAAGCTGAACACCTGGTGCAGCAGCATCCAGGTGAGCTCGTGCTCGAAGACCTCGGCGTCGTCGACGGAGCGGAAGTAGCCGTGCTGCGCCCCTGCCCGGCGGTACGTGCTGACGACGCGGTCGATCAGTTGGCGCAGCGACCACTCGCGGCCTTCGGTGCCCACGGCGCCGCGGAAGTACTTGGTGGTGACGATGTTCGCCGCGTTGACCGACCAGAAGTCGGGGAACTCGACGCCGCGCTGCTCGAAGTTGATCGAACCGTCACGCCAGTTGGTCATGACGACGTCACGACGTTCCCAGCTGACCTCGGCGTAGGGATGCACGCCCGGGGACGTGTAAACCCGCTCCACCGCCAAGCCGTTGCCCGGATAAACGGGAACGGGTGCCGACGGTGCGTCGATCTTGTTGGCGGCCTCGGTCATGTGCGGCTTCCTTCCTGGCAAAATGCGGGGTGGTTGGGTTTCAGGTGTTGGCACGGGCGTGGAACGAGCGGGCGCGCCGGTCGAGCGGCTCAGGGACCGTGCTCGCCGTGCTGAGCACGAATGTCCGGATGCGGGGCCGAGCGCAGCTCGGAGATCGCCTTCTCGAAGTCATCTATGCAGCTGTATGCCTGATAGACCGACGCAAAGCGCAGGTAGGCAACCTCGTCGAGGCTGCGCAGCGGCCCGAGGATGGCCAGGCCCACCTCGTCACTGGGCACCTCGGCCACTCCCGCGGCGCGCACCGAGTCCTCGACGGTCTGGGCGAGCAGGGCAAGCGCATCCTCGTCAACCGGACGGCCCTGGCAGGCGCGCCGGACGCCGCTGACCACCTTCTGCCTGCTGAACGGTTCGGTGACGCCGCTGCGCTTGATGACGGCCAGGGAGGCTTGTTCGACGGTGGTGAACCTGCGGCCGCAGTCCTGACAGGAGCGGCGGCGGCGGATGAGCTGGCCCTCGTCCTGCTCGCGGGAATCGAGCACGCGAGAGTCCGGATGGCGGCAGTACGGACAACGCATCTGCCGAACCTCCTTCCCGCCGATGCTGGCCAGGCTGTGCACGATGCTGCGAATTCCGGTGGATGACACCGGGACGGACTGTGGAGAACCATGGAACGGCTGTGGACCGCCGACCCCAACTTGTGGACGAACAACATTAGTGTAACTACTAGATGTAGGGGTGAACCGTAGAACGAGCCGCAATATTGTGCAAGCGCCGATCTCGGCGCGTCGCGTCCGATTCGCGGACGGCATCTCGCCGCGGACCGGGCCGCAACCCATCAGCCGGTGCGCAGCAGCTGCCCGGGGAACAGCGCCGGGTCGCGGAGATGGTTCACGCGCGCCAGCGCGGCCACCTCGGCACGCGGATCGGTGGCCGGGGCCACCCGCTCGGCGATCGACCACAATGAGTCGCCGGGGCGCACCGTGACCGCGGCCGGCACCGGACCAGCCGGCGAACCCGCCGCCGCGCTGGGAGCGGACAGCCGCGCCGTTGCGACCAGTGCAGCGGCCAGGACCACGACGGCAGCGCTCATCGCGATCACCCCGCGGCGGGTAAGGCGCAGCGAGGGTGCTGAGCGCTCACTCGGTGGTCGGAGAACGATGACCGCTCCGAGCCGCCCGGCCGGGCGCAGATCGGCATAATGATCGGCGCGAAGGCGCGCATGTGCCGGAATCTCGACGACGGGGGCGAATTCGATCGCGACCGACATGATGTCCTCCTACTAGAGCTCGGTTCGACTACGGCCAGCGAACTTGCAAGGTCCGAACCCGGTGAATCATCGAACACGCGTTCTATCGAACGCCTGATCGAAGGTGTACCAGCGGCCTCTGACAATTTCCAGAGACGATCGGCGTGTCGTTCGAACACGTGTTTGAGATTTGGGTTCTACGCGGCTACCGTTTGAACGGATCGAACGCACGTCCAGCCGACCGGACTAGGCCGAACTGGCTGTGCGACAATCCGTGCAGGAGGGCGAGATGCCACCGAGGAAGTCAGCTTCGACCACCGCCAAGACCAGGGCCACAACCCACACCAGAGCCGCAACCAACACCAGAGCCGCAACCAAGACGACGACCGCCGCCATGACAGCTTCCAAGACGCCGAAGACAGCGCTGGCGAAATCCGCGCGGACGAAGGCCGGCCCAGCGCCAGAGCGCCGCCGCCCGGGCCGGCCCAAGGTCACCGAGCTACCCGACCCCACGACCGGCCTGACCCGACGCCAACAGGCCATCCTCGACGTCATCCGCGACTCGGTGGAACGCCGTGGCTACCCGCCGAGCATTCGCGAGATTTGCGAGTCGGCCGGCCTGGCCTCCACCTCCAGCGTCGCCCACCAGCTCGCTATGCTCGAGCGCAAGGGATTCCTGCGCCGCGACCCGAATCGTCCACGCGCTGTGGACGTGCGATCCGGTGCGGCCGACCCGATCGGCAAGGGCAAGGCCGCGCGCCGCGCCCTGGCAGTCACCGACGACGCGCCGCGGGGGGATGCTCCGGTCTTCGTCCCGGTGCTCGGACGCATCGCGGCGGGTGGGCCGATCCTGGCCGAACAAATGATCGAGGACGTTTTCCCGCTACCCAAAGTGCTGGTCGGCGACGGCGCACTGTTCCTGCTCAAGGTCGTCGGCGACTCGATGATCGAGGTGGCGATCTCCGACGGGGACTGGGTTGTCGTGCGCCAGCAGCCGACCGCCGACAACGGCGAGATCGTCGCGGCCCTGCTCGACGGCGAGGCGACTGTGAAGACTTTCCGCCGCCGGGACGGGCACGTCTGGCTGCTGCCGCACAACGCGGCCTACGCCCCGATCGAGGGCGACGAGGCCACCATTCTCGGGCGCGTCGTCGCGGTCCTCCGCAAGATCTGAGAATAAGCAGGCGATCTTCAGTGCAGACCCGGGCTAGTCGCCGGGCCCCGACTTGTCGCCGCTCGCGCGAACCGACTCCGGCTCGGGTACCGGAGAGCGTGCCGGTGCAGGTGCGGGCTCGACGACCCGCACCGAATCGGGGCTCATCGGGTCGGGGCTCATCGGGTCTGGGCTCATCGGGTCTGGGCTCACCCGAGCTGCGGGAACCGGTTGCGGGCTTGGCGCGACCGGTGCGGCAACAGCGGCCACAGCGGCCGCACCGGCACTGTCGGTCCGGTTGTCCCGAGAAGGATCCTTGGCGGCTTCACGAGCCTTGTCGTCCTCGCTCATGCCCTTGACTTCGGTCTTGAACACGCGCAGCGAACGTCCGATCGCGCGGGCCGCATCCGGCAGTTTCTTGTACCCGAACAGAGCAATGACCAAGATCGCGATGATGACCCAGTGCGAGGGCGATTCCCAACCCATAACCTCTCCTCACGCCTTCGGTGCCTATCGGCCCAACCCTACGCCAGGCATGGGGCCTCACCTGTCTACTTCGAGATCGACCGTCGTGGCGGTTGCATGCGGGCCTAGGTTAAGGATTCGGTAACCGGGCCCGCTCCGAACGGGCCTAGCGCGGCCGCCAGGTCGGGTGCGACCCGGGCCTTGATGCGGGTGCCTTCGGGTGTGTGGTCGGTACTGAGGACGTCAGCGCGCTCGTGGACCCGGGCCACCAGGTCGCCGCGGGCGTAGGGCACCAGCACGTCCACCTCGACGGCAGGACGGGGCAGGCCGACCTCGACGGTGTCGCGCAGCTCGGCAATTCCATCGCCGGTCCATGCCGAGACGAAGACCGCGCCCGGGGCCAGCCGGTGCAGCCGAACCAACAGGTCCGGGTCTGCTACGTCGATCTTGTTGAAGACCAGCTGCTCACGGACGGCGAGCGCGTCGATGTCGGCGAGCACCTCGCGCACAGCCCGGATCTGCAGCTCCGGATCGGCGTCGGAGGCGTCCACCACATGCAGGATCAGGTCTGCGTCGGCGACCTCCTCGAGGGTCGACCGGAACGCCTCGACGAGCTGGGTGGGCAGGTGCCGGACAAATCCGACGGTGTCGGCCAGGGTGTAGACCCGCCCGTCCGTCGCCTGCGCGCGGCGAACGGTCGGATCCAGCGTGGCGAACAGCGCGTTCTCGACGAGCACCCCGGCGTCGGTGAGCCGGTTGAGCAGCGAGGACTTGCCGGCGTTGGTGTAGCCGGCCAGCACGACGCTGGGCACCGCCCGCTCGCGCCGGCGGGAGCGCTTGACGTCGCGCGCGGTCTGCATGCCCGACAGCTGCTTGCGCAGCTTCGCCATCCGCGAGGTGATCCGGCGTCGGTCGATCTCGATCTTCGTCTCGCCCGGTCCGCGTCCGCCGATGCCCACGCCGCCCGCCGCCCGGCCGCCCACCTGGCGCGAGAGCGAGTCACCCCAGCCGCGGAGGCGGGGCTTGAGATAGGCGAGTTGGGCCAGTTCGACCTGCGCCTTGCCCTCGCGCGAGCTGGCGTGCTGAGCGAAGATGTCGAGGATCAGAGCGGTCCGGTCGACGACCTTTACCTTGACGACCTTCTCGAGCTGCTGCAGCTGTCCGGGCGTGAGCTCACCGTCGCAAATGACCGTGTCGGCGCCCACCGACAGGACGACGTCGCGCAGCTGCTTGGCCTTGCCGGAGCCGATGTAGGTGGCGGCGTCGGGCTTGTCGCGTCGCTGGATCAGGGCGTCCAGGACGAGCGAACCGGCGGTCTCGGCGAGCCGGGCCAGTTCGGCGAGGGAGTTCTCGGCCTCAATGAGCGTGCCGCCGGTCCAGACGCCCACCAGCACGACACGCTCGAGGCGCAGCTGCCGATACTCGACCTCGGAGACGTCCACCAGCTCGGTCGAGAGGCCGGCAACCCGTCGCAGGGCCTGGCGCTCCGCTAGCTCGTAGCCGCCGGTCTCGTCGCTGCCCGGTGGGTGCGCGTCATCGAAGGCTGCCATCTCACCGTCCATCGTGACACGAACAGGCCAGCGCTATTACCCGAGCGAGGCAAGCCAGCCCTCGTCCAGCTCGAATTCGGCAACGATGACAGCAGGCCCGCGAAGCTCCATCTCGCCATCGGTGTGCCACGTCACACCGCAGGTTCCGCCCGGGACGTCCACCCGCCAGGGACTGCCGTCGGCCGCACTGGCCTCCGCGCTCGCGACGGCGGCCACTGCCGCACAGATGCCGGTGCCGCACGAGCGGGTCTCCCCGGAACCGCGCTCGTACACGCGCATGACCAGATGCCGCTGGGCGACTCGGACGACGAACTCGACGTTCTGCCCCTCCGGGAGCGCCGGCTGGACGAGCGGGGCGGTGCCGAGGTCGAGAGCATTCAGCTCGGCGCGGGTGCGGACCTCGACGACGACGTGCGGATTCGGGGCCCGGACCAGCGCGGTGGACGTGCGCGGCTGCTGATGCGCGGCGGTGACGACCGGCCGGTCGGCGAAGACCAGAGGCAGTCCCATTCGCACGCTGACGTCTCCGTCGGCGCCGGACCGCACGCTCACGATCCCGCCGCGTGTCGCCACCGCCGCACTATGTTCAACGAGACTGACCCGCTGTAGGTATCGCAAAAACACCCGAATTCCGTTCCCGCACATCTCCGCGAGTGATCCGTCGGCGTTGCGGTAGTCCATGAAGAAGGGCGCCTCGGCCGCGAATTCGGTACTTTCCGGGTCGTTTTCCGAGCGGACGACGCGCAGCACCCCGTCGGCCCCGACGCCCGCGTGGCGGTCGCACACGGCACGGACGAACTCCGGAGTCAGGGGCCGGGCGCCATCGAGGTCGGGCAGCAGAACGAAGTCGTTCTGCGTCCCGTGCCCCTTCAGCGCGCGCATGCCTCCAGGGTAAGTCTCACGGTCCGCTCCACGATGTCGCCCGCGGACGCGTCGATCCAGTGGATGCGCGGGTCGCGCCGGAACCAGGAGCGCTGGCGGCGCACGAATCGGGCGGTGCCGCGCACGGTTGCGGCGACGGCGTCGTCGATATCACCGATCAGCGCCCCGGAGTCGTCGAGTACCGCGAGCAGCTGGGCGTAGCCGAGGGCCTTGCCCGCGGTGGGACTGTGGCGCACGCCGTGCTGCAGCAGCGCGCGCACCTCGTCCAGGAAGCCGGCGGCCATCATGGCGTGGACGCGCTGCTCCACCCGCTCGTCGAGGTCGTCGCAGTCCAGACCGACGAACACGGTGTCGTAGATCGAGTCGAAGCCGGGCATCGTGGCGGTGAACGGGCGCCCAGTGAGCTCGATCACCTCGAGGGCGCGGACGATGCGGCGTCCGTTCGTCGGCAGGATTGCCGCCGCGGCAGCCGGATCCTCGGATCTCAGGCGCTCGTGCAGCTCGGGGGCGCCGCACGCGTCCAGTTCGGAGTTCAGGCGGGCGCGGATTTCCGGTGCCTCGCCGGGAAAGTCGAGCTGGTCGAGGGCGCCGCGAAGGTACAACCCGGACCCGCCGACCAGGATGGGGACGCGTCCGCGGGAATGGATCGCGGCGATGCTCGCGCGCGCCAAGGTCTGGTATTCGGCGACCGCCGCAGATTTGGTGATCGGCCAGATGTCGAGCAGATGGTGTGGGACGCCGTTTCGCTCGCCGGACGGCAACTTGGCGGTGCCGATGTCCATGCCGTCGTAGAGCTGCATCGAGTCGGCGTTGACGACCTCCCCGTCCAGCCGTTCGGCGAGCGCTACGGCGAGGTCGGATTTGCCGGTCGCGGTCGGCCCGACCACCGCGACGACCTGTGTCATCGGGCCGTCCATGCTGCGACGAAGTACCCCACTCCGTACGGCGCGCCTTCGTAGAGCAGCTCGGCTCGCCATCTCGCAGCCTCGGTCAACCCTGCCACCTCCTGCCAGACCGGCACGCTCGCGCACAGCAACTCGGGGGCGATCGCGTCGGAGTCCAGCAGCGGCTGGTTCAGTCGGTATCCGACTCCGCTGCGTAGCGCGTCGGCCACTCCAGCGTCGAAGGCTTCGGCCCGTTCATCGAGATATCCGGGCGCGGCAGTAGAGCGGCGGGCGCTGCCGTCCCCCATGACCAGCAGGGCGCAGCTCGCACGGCCGATGGCAAGGGCGCTCAGTGCCTTGTCGGTCGGGCCGAAATCGGGGCCGACCTCGAAGGCGATGGCGCCGGCGTCCGGGCCGAACGTGTCACGCACCAGCCAGGCGCCGACGGTCAGCGACAGCGGCAGCGCGGTCGGGGCGCTCGAGCGTGATTCGCCGAGGGTCACATCGAGCGTGACACCGTATCCGGCGAACGCTCCGCGCGCGCTCGGAGCGTGAGCTCGCGAGACCGGACCCGCGCCGAGCAGCACCAGCCGGTGCACCGGCGCGGCAATCCGGGCGATCGCGGCACGGCAGGCGCCGCGCAGGTCGTCGAGCTCGGCCGCTGCTCCTGCGGCTACCTCAGGTACCAGCAGCGGGGGGTGCGGGCAGAACGCGACGCCGGAAATCAAGTCTGGACTGCGTCCGGCTCGGCGCAGGCGGGTCTCAGCCCGACCACGCTCGTTTGCTCGCTGTCCGCACGCACGGTTCGAGGCTACGGGCGCTGATCGTGTTCAATGCACAGTCATGGGCTCGGAGTGGGGACGCATCGATGCCGACGGCACGGTGTTCGTCAAGACAGCCGACGGAGAGCGGGAGATCGGCTCATGGCAGGCGGGTGACGCCGAGGCAGGCCTTGCGCTCTACCGGCGCCGTTACGACGATCTCGCGACGGAGGTGGCGTTGCTGGAGAAGCGGCTCGCGTCCGGCGCCGGTGACCCCGCTTCGACCCGCAGCCACGGCGAGGCGCTCAAGCAGCAACTTCCGACGGCTGCGGCAATCGGCGACCTGGGCGCCCTCGCCACCCGCCTCGACGCGCTCCTCGCCGCGGCGGACGAGCGCGCCAATGCGAACGCGGCGGTCCGCGCTCAAGCCCGCGCGGACGCGATCGCCGCGAAGGAAGTACTGATCGGCGAGGCGGAGAGCATCGCGGCTACCGCGACGTCCTGGAAGTCGTCGGGCGACCGGTTGCGCGAGATCGTCGAGGAGTGGAAGCAGATCCACGGCATCGACCGGCGTACCGACGACGCTTTGTGGAAGAGGTTTGCCGCGGCGCGCGACGCGTTCGGCAAGCGGCGCGGGCAACACTTCGCCGAGCTCGACGCCGAGCGCGGGACCGCGAAGCAGGCGAAGCAGGCGCTGGTCACCCGAGCCGAGGAGTTGTCGGACTCGACGCAGTGGCGCGAGAGCGCAGCGGCGATGCGTGAGCTGATGACCGAGTGGAAGGCCGCGCCGCGCGCCGCCCGCGACGTCGAGGATGCTCTGTGGAAACGATTTCGCGCCGCGCAGGACGCGTTCTTCGCCCGGCGCTCGGGTGTGCTCGCCGACCGCGACGCGGAGCTCGCCGACCACGAGAAGAAGAAGAACGAGGTCATCGCCGCAGCCGAAGCGCTCGACCTCGACGATCCGAAGGCGGTACAGGCGCAGTTACGCGAGCTGCAGGCCCGCTTCGACGGGATCGGGCACGTGCCGCGCGACGCGATGCGTGGGCTCGATGATCGGATGCGCGCCGCCGAGCAGCGGGTGCGCGACGCCGTGGACGCGGGGTGGCGCGCCGCCAGCATCAGCTCCAACCCGTTCCTGATCGAGTTGAAGGCGCGACTGGGCGAGGCGCAGGAGAAGCTGGAGCGCGCCCGCAAGTCCGGGGACGCCGCGCGGATCGCCAAGGCCGAGGCCGAGGTCGCCCAGCGCAGTTCCCTCATCCCCGACTGACGCAGCGCCAGGTTGACTGACGGAAGATCACTGACGGGGCAACACGCCATAATTCCGACACCGGATCCGTCAGTCAACGCGCTGATCCGTCACTCACCACGGCGTGGGCCGATGGTGAGCAACTGGTTGGGGACCGGAGCGCCGCGCCAGCGCCGGTGGGTACGGACGCCGCCGTCCGCGACCAGGTGGTGTGGCGCTGCGTAGGTCACCTCGGCCGTCACCACGTCGCCGGGACGGACGCCTTCGGCGCTCACGTGCACCAGCCGCCCGTCCCGCGAGCGCCCGGACACGCGGCCGGTCGCGCCGTCCTTGCGCCCCTCCCCGGTGCTCGCCAGCACCTCCACCTCACGGCCGAGCAACGCCCTGTTCGCGTCCCAGGCGATCTCGTCCTGCAGCGCGATCAGGCGCTCGTAACGCTCCTGCACCACCGCCTTGGGCACCTGCGCCGCCATCGACGCGGCAGGCGTCCCGGGACGTTTCGAGTACTGGAACGTGAATGCCCCCGCGAAACGCGCCTCGCGTACCACCTGCAAGGTCTGCTCGAAGTCCGCGTCCGTCTCACCGGGGAAACCGACGATGATGTCCGTCGTGATCGCGGCGTCGGGCATCGCCTGCCGCACGTCCGAAATGATCGAGAGGTACCGAGCTTGCCGGTACGAGCGGCGCATTGACCTCAGCACGGCGTCCGAGCCGGACTGCAGCGGCATGTGCAGCTGCGGGCACACATTGGGCGTCTCGGCCATCGCCGCGATCACATCGCCGGTGAAGTCGCGCGGGTGCGGGCTGGTGAAGCGCATCCGCTCCAAGCCGCCGATCGAGCCGCATGCTCGCAGCAGCTTCCCGAACGCCAGGCGGTCACCGAACCCGCGTCCATAGGAGTTCACGTTCTGCCCGAGCAGCGTCACCTCGACCACGCCTGCGTCGACCAGGGCGCGGATCTCGGCCAGCACGTCGCCGGGCCGCCGGTCGGTCTCGGACCCGCGCAACGACGGGACGATGCAGAACGTGCAGGTGTTGTCGCAGCCGACCGAGATCGACACCCAGGCGCTGTAGGCCGACTCGCGTCGGGTCGGCAGGTCGGACGGGAAGTTCTGCAGCGATTCGACGATCTCGACCTGGGCCTCGGCGTTGTGCCGCGCGCGCTCGAGCAGCACGGGCAGCGCAGCCAGGTTGTGCGTGCCGAATACGACGTCCACCCACGGCGCCTTCTCGACGATTGTGCCGCGATCCTTCTGCGCAAGGCAGCCGCCGACTGCGATCTGCATTCCGGGACGGCGCTTTTTGGCCGGAACCAGGCGGCCGAGGTTGCCGTAGAGCCGGTTGTCGGCGTTCTCGCGCACCGCGCAGGTGTTGAACACGACCAGATCGACGTCGTCGCCCGAACCGCGTACGTAGCCGGCTTCCTCGAGCAGCCCGGCCAGCCGTTCGGAGTCGTGGACGTTCATCTGACACCCGTAGGTGCGGATGTCGTAGCTGCGCGGCGAATTCATGACGTCCCCGAGGATACGGTCCTGCCATGGTCGCGCTTGCGGACGAGATCGACGCCCTCGCCGGCTCGGGCAGCTTCTCCGGAGTTGTCTCGGTCAGTCGCGGCGACAACGTGGCGTTCAGTCCTGCCCGGGCCATCCGCATGCGGCGCGGATCGTGCGGCGGACGAACCCCGGCCCGCCGTCATCCTGAGCTGCCCGGACACCGGGATCAAGATCGCCCGCATCCGCCCGGAAGGGTGACGAGCCGCGCGGCTTCAGTGCGCGATCTCGGTCGAGCGGGACTCGCGGACCACCGTGACCCGGATCTGGCCCGGGTAGGTCAACTCGTCCTCGATCTGCTTGGCGATCTCACGGGCTATGACGGACGCGGCCAGGTCGTCCACCTCGGACGGCTGCACCATGACTCGGACCTCGCGACCGGCCTGCATCGCGAACACCTTCTCGACGCCGGGCCGGGCGCCGGCGATCTCCTCGATGCGGGCCAGCCGCTTGACGTAGGACTCCAGCGCTTCCCGGCGCGCGCCGGGCCGGGCCGCCGAGCAGGTGTCCGAGGCCTGGGTGAGTACCGCTTCGACGGTGCGGGGCTGCACCTCGTTGTGATGCGCCTCGACGGCGTGGGCGACGGCCTCGTCCTCGCCATATTTGCGCAGCAGCTCCGCACCGATGATCGCGTGGCTGCCCTCCACCTCGTGGGTGAGCGCCTTGCCGATGTCGTGCAGGAACGCGCAGCGTTTGACCAGGCCCACCTCGATGCCGAGCTCTGCTGCCATCGTGGCTGCGATGTGAGCAGTCTCGATCAGGTGTCCGAGGACGTTCTGGCCGTAGCTGGTTCGGTACTTGAGCCGGCCCAGCGCTGGGAGGAGCCGCTCATCGAGATCGAGGATGCCGACGTCCGCGAGCGCATCGCGAGCCGCGCGCAGGCACAGCTGCTTGACCTCCTCCTTGCTCTGCTCGAACGCCTCCTCGATGCGGTGCGGGTGAATCCGTCCGTCCAGAATCAGCCGGTCGAGTGTCAGTCGGGCGACCTCGCGGCGCACCGGGTCGAAGCAGGACAGCAGCACGGCCTCGGGGGTGTCGTCGATGATCAGGTTCACCCCGGTCGTGGACTCGAACGCGCGGATGTTGCGTCCCTCGCGACCGATGATCCGGCCCTTCATCTCGTCGCTGGGTAGGTGCAGGACGCTGACGACGGTCTCGCTCGTCTGGTCGCTGGCCACCCGCTGGACCGCCTCGACGACGATCGCCCGGGCCCGGTCGTTTCCCTGGGTACGAGCCTCGTTCTCGATCGTCCTGACGAGCAGGGCGGCCTCGCGCCGGGCACCAGCCTGCACCCCGGTCATCAGCTCGGCCTTGGCCTGCTCGGTGGAAAGCCCGGCGACCCGCTCGAGTTCGCGGTCCACGTCAGTCGCGCGGCGCTCGAGGGCGGCGATCCGGTCGGCGAGCTCCGCGCCGCGGGCGGCGAGCTCGCTCTCCTCCTCGGCCAGCCGCTGCCGTTGCGCGGACAGTTGCTGCAGCGAGCGGTCCAGCTCGGCCGTCTCACCCGCGACCCGCCGCTCCTCAGCACTCAGGCGCGCTTCGGACTCCTCCAGCTCCCGGGATTGCGCCGCGATCTGCTCGCGCGCCCGCGTGGTGTCGGCGGCCTCGTGCTCGGCGCGGGTACGGGCCCGCGTCAAGATCTCGGCTGCCTCCGCCTCGGCCTTGCCGAGGAGGGCCCGAGCGTCGGCGCCGGTGGACTCGGCCTCAGTTCGGGCGGCTCGACGGATCGCTTCGGCCTCCGCTGTAGCAGTGACCAGTGCGACCTCGCCGTCCTGGACGGTCGCGGGTGTCGAAGCCGCGTTGATCTCAGGTGTGTCGGCGTGGTGGCGGGTAGGCGCTGCGTCCCGGCCCCGGCGGACGTAGGCGGCGACGAAGAGCAGCCCCAGGACGAACACGGCGCCGACCGCCGCGTACCAGACGCCTACCATCGCGGTTTCCTGCCCACCGAAATCCGCCTCCTCGCAGCGCGTTACCAGCCGAACCAGCATCCAGGCCAGCGTCGAACCAGCCAGGACGGACGCCGGGACGGCCGGGACGCGCTCCACGGCGGCCTAGGGTCGACCAGCCGCGGCGACGAGCGCCGGGGAGTGTGGGCAGCCTCTCTGCGATTGCGGTCGGGAAACTATGTGCCGTCCGCAGGCGCCAACCCGAGGGGTCGACGGTCGGCGGACGCGGCCGAAAGCGTGTTCCTGGTAAGTGTGAGGTTAGAAAGGCCGACCGCACAAAGCAAGTGAGGCGCCTTGATGGTGTCGCTCAGTCCCCGACCAGTTCGCCGTCCGGCAGTCCCGCAAGGCTCTCGCGCGCCACCTGGTGGGCGATGCTCGGCGAGTACCCCTTACGGGCCAGCAGGCCGACCAGGCGCCGCGCCTGTACCTGCGGATCCAGGCCTCGCAACGAGCGCACGCGGCGCTGGACGAGCGCACGCGCGGCGCCCAGCTCGCTGTCTCGGTCGATCTGGTCGACGGCGGCCCGGACGGTGTCCTCGTCGATCCCGCGCCGGCGAAGCTTGAGCGCGACCGCCCGACCGGCGAGCCCGCGCTCGTGGTGCTGGGCGAGTACGTACCCGTCGGCGAGGGCGGCGTCATCGATCAGGCCTACCTCGGTGAACCGGTCCAGCACGCGTCGTGCCGCGTCGTCAGGGACGCCGCGGGCGCAAAGCAGATCGGTGAGCTCGGCCCGGGTC
>JALZAI010000448.1 GCA_030948475.1 Actinomycetota bacterium | reverse complement strand
GGCCTGGACGCTCGTCTCGAAGATGAACGCCAAGCACATGCAGCTGGCCTGGACGACGCTGGCGACGCTCACGATCACCGATGGTTACATCGCGCTCGTATCGTCGGGAGCGTTCAACGACCTGCGGATCATCAACTAGGGGCCGAGGAAAAACCGTGAGTTCGATCGAGAAGCACAGTTACGACGTTCTGGTCATCGGGGCGGGCGGGTCGGGCCTGCGTGCGGCCATCGCCGCGCACGAGGCCGGGCTGCGCGTCGCTGTCATCTGCAAGTCGCTGTTCGGCAAGGCGCACACCGTGATGGCCGAAGGCGGTTGCGCCGCGGCCATGGGCAACGTCAACAGCAAGGACAACTGGCGAGTGCACTTCCGCGACACGATGCGCGGTGGCAAGTTCCTCAACAACTGGCGAATGGCCGAGTTGCACGCCAAGGAATCCCCGGACCGGGTGTGGGAGCTCGAGACTTACGGCGCGCTGTTCGACCGCACCAAGGACGGCCGGATCAGTCAGCGCAACTTCGGCGGCCACGAATACCCGCGCCTCGCGCATGTCGGCGACCGCACCGGACTCGAGCTCATCCGCACGATGCAGCAGAAGATCGTCTCATTGCAGCAGGACGACGCGCGCGCACACGACGGCGGGAAGGTGACCGGCCGCACCGGCGCCGACGAGAGCAGGCTCAAGGTCTTCGCCGAGGTCACGATCACCGAGCTGATCACCGATCCGACCGGAGCGGTCGCAGGGGCTTTCGGCTACTACCGCGAATCGGGCCAGTTCGTGCTGTTCAAGGCGCCCGCTGTTGTGCTGGCGACCGGTGGCATCGGTAAGTCATTCCAGATCACCTCCAACTCCTGGGAGTGCACCGGCGACGGCATGGCGCTCGCGCTGCGCGCCGGCTCGACCCTGCTGAACATGGAGTTCGTCCAGTTCCACCCCACCGGCATGGTCTGGCCACCGTCGGTGAAGGGCATCCTGGTCACCGAAGGGGTACGCGGCGACGGCGGCGTGCTACGCAACTCCGAGGACAAGCGGTTCATGTTCGACTACGTCCCGGACGTGTTCCGCACCCAGTACGCCGACAACGAGGCCGAGGCCGACGCCTGGTACAAGGATCCGGACCAGAACAAGCGGACCCCGGACCTGCTACCGCGGGACGAGGTGGCCCGCGCGATCAACTCCGAGGTGAAGGAGGGCCGCGGCTCCCCGCACGGCGGCGTGTTCCTCGACATCGCCTCGCGGCTGCCGAAGGACGAGATTCTGCGGCGGTTGCCCTCGATGTATCACCAGTTCAAGGAGCTGGCCGACGTCGACATCACCGCCGAGCCGATGGAGGTCGGGCCGACCTGCCACTACGTGATGGGTGGGATCGAGGTGGACGCCGACACCGCGGCCGCGACGAACGTCGCCGGGCTGTTCGCGTCCGGCGAAGTGGCCGGCGGAATGCACGGGTCGAACCGGCTCGGCGGCAACTCGCTGTCCGACCTGCTGGTGTTCGGCCGCCGCTCGGGCGAGGGCGCGGCCGCGTACGTGCGGAACCTGCGGGGACAGTACCCGCCGATCACCGATGCCCAGCTCGACGAGTATGCGGCCGTGGCCCTCGAACCGTTCCAGGGCAGCGGTGAGAACGCGTACACCGTCCATCAGGACCTGCAACAGTGCATGAACGACCTGGTCGGGATCATCCGCAATGCCGAGGAGATCGAGGACGCGCTCGGCCGGCTGCAGCAGCTCAAGCAACGCGCGAGCAACGTCACGGTGGAGGGCGACCGGCACTTCAACCCGGGCTGGCACGTTGCGCTCGACCTGCGCAACATGCTCCTGGTCTGCGAATGCATCGCCAAGGCCGCACTCAGGCGTAAGGAGTCGCGCGGCGGCCACACTCGCGACGACTACCCGAAGATGTCCTCGGGCTGGCGCAGGGTAAACCTGATCTGCTCGGTGAACGCCGCCGGCGACGGGATCGATGTCGTGGAGCAGCCGATGCCGCCGATGCGTCCCGACCTGATCGCCCTGTTCGAGCGAGACGAGCTGAGCAAGTACTTCACCGACGAGGAGCTGGTGGACCTTCCCCAGATCGCAGACGAAGCGCCCGTCGTCAAACAGGGCGCGCCCGCATGAGCGAGGATTGCCGAGCGAAGAGGCGGCATCGGGTCTCTGCATGCCCGCCCGGAGCGAAGCGAGGACCGGCATGACGTATGACGCGCAGTTGCGTATCTGGCGCGGGGATGTCGACGGGGGCGAGCTGGCCGACTTCACGGTCGAGGCAAACGAGGGCGAGGTCGTACTCGACATCATTCACCGGCTGCAGGCGACGCAGGTCGGCGATCTTGCGGTGCGCTGGAACTGCAAGGCGGGCAAGTGCGGCTCGTGCAGCGCCGAGATCAACGGCCGGCCGCGACTGATGTGTATGACCCGCATGTCCATATTCAGCGAGACCGACACGATCACCGTCACCCCGCTGCGCACCTTCCCGGTGATCAAAGACCTGGTCACCGACGTCGGCTATAACTACACCAAGGCGCAGCAGGTGCCCTCCTTCGCGCCGCCGAACCTGAAGCCGGGCGGGTACCGCATGGCTCAGCAGGACGTTGCGCGCTCGCAGGAGTTCCGCAAGTGCATCGAGTGCTTCCTGTGCCAGGACGTGTGCCACGTCATCCGCGACCACGATGACAACAAGAGCGCCTACGCCGGACCCCGGTTCCTGATGCGCGCCGCCGAGCTGGACATGCATCCGCTGGACACCCTCGACCGCAAGGACGCCGCGCAGGAGGACTTCGGCCTTGGCATGTGCAACATCACCAAGTGCTGCACCGAGGTCTGCCCGGAGCACATCAAGATCACCGACAACGCGCTGATCCCATTGAAGGAGCGTGTCGTCGACCGCAAGTACGACCCGGTCACCTGGCTCGGCAACAAGATCGGGCTGCGCCCGAAGTAGTGCCCGTCGTCGCGCTCACCGCGCAGCACTGGCCGCAGGTCCGCGCCATTTACGCGGCGGGCATCACGACCGGCGACGCGACATTCGAGACCGAGCCGTCGTCCTGGACACACTGGGACGCAGCCCATCTGCCGTCCCATCGACTCGTCGAGCTGGATGGAGACGCGGTCACCGGCTGGGCCGCCGTGACCCCCGTGTCCAGCCGCGCCGTGTACGCGGGCGTGGTGGAGTCGTCGGTGTACGTGCACCCCGATCATCAGGGTCGCGGCGTCGCCCGCCGGCTGATGCAGGCGCTCATCGCCTCGACCGAAGCCGGCGGCGTCTGGACGATCCAGACCGGCATCTTCCCGGAGAACACCGCGAGCCTGGCCCTACATGAACGAGTAGGCTTCCGGCGCGTCGGTGTGCGCGAGCGCATCGGGCGGCAACGAATGGATCCAGCGCGCGCCCGTTGGCGCGACGTCGTCCTGCTCGAGCGCCGCAGCCAGGTCGTCGGCTGAGCGGTCCACCTGTCAGCCTGGGTACGGACGTTCGCGGCGCAGCTCCTGCTGCGCGATCGAGCGGCGGTGCACGGCGTCCGGACCGTCCACGATGCGCAGCACCCGCGCCCACGCGTAGAAGTACGCGAGCGGCGTATCGGCGCTGACCCCAGCGGCGCCGAACACCTCGATGGCGCGATCGACGACCGCAGTCGCCACTTCCGGCGCGGCCACCTTGATCGCGGCGATCTCGGTGCGGGCCCCCTTCGCGCCGTGCCTGTCGATGAGCCACGCGGTCTTGTGCACCAGCAGCCGCACCTGGTCGATCTCGATGCGCGAGCGCGCGATCAGATCCCGGACGACGCCCTGGTCGGCAAGTGGCGCGCCGAAGGCGACGCGCTGCTGAGCGCGTCCGACCATTAGCGCGAGCGCGCGCTCGGACATGCCGATGGCCCGCATCGCGTGATGGATCCGCCCCGGGCCGAGTCGGGCCTGCGCAATCATGAATCCGTCGCCCTCCCCGGCGAGCAGGTTCGCGGCCGGCACGCGGACGTCGGCGAAGACCAGCTCCGAGTGCCCGTGCTGGTCCTGGTAGCCGAAGATCGGCAGATGCCGCTCGACCGTCAGGCCGGGCGTGCCGCGTGGAACAAGGATCATCGACTGCTGCCGGTGCGACGCTGCGTCCGGATCGCTCTTGCCCATCACGATGAAGACGGCACACCGCTCGTCCGCGGAACCGCTGATCCACCACTTGCGGCCGTTGATGACATAGTCGTCGCCGTCGCGCACCATCGAGGTCTCGATGTTGGTCGCGTCCGAGCTCGCCACGGCGGGCTCGGTCATCGCGAACGCAGAACGGATGGTGCCGTCGAGCAGCGGTTCGAGCCACTGCTTTTTCTGGGCATCGGTGCTGAACAGGTGCAACGTCTCCATGTTGCCGGTGTCCGGCGCCTGACAGTTGATCGCTTCGGGAGCGAGCACCGGTGACCAGCCGGTGATCTCCGCAACGCTCGCGTAGTCCAGGTTGGACAGCCCGGACACCGACGGCAGGAAAAGATTCCAGAGATCGCGCTCGCGAGCCTCGGCCTTGAGCTTCTCGACGATCGGCGGGTGGGCGTGCGGGTCATGCTCCGCACGCCACCGCTCGTACTCGGGCTCGGCCGGAAAGACGCTCGCGCGCATGAAGTCCCACATCCGCGCGCATATTTCGGCTGCTTTCGCCGATTCAGAGAAATCCATCGGCGGTCTACGAGGTCCGGTCGCGCAGTTCGCGCCGAAGAATCTTGCCGGTCGTCGTCTTCGGCAGCTCGTCGATCATCTCGATCGTGCGCGGGTATTTGTACGCAGCCATATTCTGCTTGCAGTACGCGATGAGTTCCTCCGCGGTTGCCTCGGACCCGGGCTTCAGCGACACGAACGCCTTGACACTCTCGCCCCGGTACTCGTCGGGGACGCCGACCACGGCAGCCTCGCGCACCGCGGGGTGGCCGTAGAGGACGTCCTCCACCTCGCGGGGCCACACCTTGTAACCGGCCGCATTGATCATGTCCTTCTTACGGTCGACGAGGTAGAACCATCCCTGCTCGTCCATGAACCCGACGTCCCCGGTAAGCAGTTCCCCACCCGGGATGGACGCCTCGGTGGCTTCGGGCTTGTTCCAGTACCCGGGCACGACCTGCGGTCCGGACGTGGCGATCTCGCCGATCTCACCCACGGGCGCCTCCTCGCCGTCCTCGGCCAGGATGCGGACGACGGTGTTGAACACCGGAACGCCGACTGACAGCGCGCCCGAATTGGTGTCGACCGGGGCGGACACACCCAGCGGGACGGCGTGCGAGGGCGAGTTGGTTTCGGTCAGGCCGTAGATATTGTGGATGTAGCGGCCGGTCTTGTCCTCGAAGGCCTTATTGACCGCGGGTGCAATCGGGGCACCGCCCGAGTAGATGATCTTCAGTGATTCGAAGTCCTCCTTCGGAGCGGACGACTCACCCGACAAGCTGATGAACACGGTGATTGCGCCCACCGTGAATGTCGGCCGGTGCTCGCGAATCGCGTCCAGCACCACACCGGGGTGGAAGCGGTGGGCGATGACGAGGGGGCACGGCAACAGCAGCGCGATCCCGACGTGCCCGATCAGGCCGGTGATGTGGAACAGTGGCGCAACGCCCAGCACGCTGTCCTGCTCGCCGAGCGCCATCCAGTCGCGGTAGGTCTGGCAGTTGAACACCATGGTGCTGTGCGTGTTTATCGCGCCCTTCGGCACGCCGGTCGTCCCCGAGGTGTAGGTGAGGACCGCGACGTCGTCCCGGTCCAGCATCGACGGTTCGGGGGACTGACCGGCATGGCTGTCCAGCAGTGCCATCAGGTCCAATGTCCCGTCCGGCGTGGACTTCTTGACGTCGGCAAAAAGCCGCTCGTCGTTGCGCGTCTGCCAGTCCAGTGGGGACGCGGTCACAACAGTGCTGATCTTCGTCTCGCCGGAGGAGACGACCTCGCGCGCGACGGTGTCGTACAACTCGTCCAGGCAGAGCAGCGCGGTCGCACCCGAGTCGCTGAGCAGGTAGGTCAGCTCGCGCGCCTTGTTCATCGGGTTGATCGCCACAGCCGCCCCGCCGGCCTTCCACGCGCCGAGCAGGCCGACGACGAAGGCCGGGTTGTTCTGGACGTAGAGGGCCATCCGGTCGCCGGGCGCGAAGCCGTTCTCGACCAGCGCGACTGCGAGCGCATCCGAGGCCCGGTCGAGCTCGGCCATGGTCAGCACACCGTCGAAGTAGCGGATCGCCTCGGTGTCGGGCGCGCGCTCCAGCGCCGCGCTGAACATGTCGAGCATGGTCGCGTACTCGATCTCGATGTCGGCTGGACGGCCCTCGCTGTACTGCGCCAGCCACGGCCGATCGGTGTAGACACTCATTTGATGGCCACGGGATTGACCGGCGAGCCGCTCGCCCGGTTTACCTTGAGTGGGGCCGCGACGTAGAGGAACGTGTACTGCTTGTCCGCGGCGCAGCTGTCGGCCAACTTCTCCAGATCGCAGATCTCGGTCAGGGTGATACCCAGGTTGCGCATGAGCGCGCAGTGCAACGGCAGGGCCACTCCGGACACCGGGTCGTAGGTGACCTCGTTGGCAATGGTGTCGGTGACCAGGTTCGGAACCTCCCGGTCTTGGAACCACCTGACCAGCTCCGGCGTGTAGGTGAGGCCCGACTCGCAGAAGCCCTCGTAGAACGCGTCGCCCAGGTCGAAGAACAGTTTCAGGAAGTTGGTACGGATGATCACCACGTCGTGCGGCTCGATGGTGATGCCCTGCGCCTTCGCGCACTCCTCGAGGTCGGTATGGTCGAACGTCTCGGCCTTGTCGAGGTTGTCCTTGCCGCGAAAGCGCGCCATGTCCAGCAGAATGCCGCGACCGACGATGCCGCGCTCGGCGATCGGCGCGACGCTGGCCTTGTCCAGGCCGCCGATGGTGGAGCGCGCGTCGTAGCCGTTCCAGATCTTGCCGTCGTACCAGACATGGCCGAGCGCGTCGTACTGCGTCGAGCCCTGCAGGAACGCGCTGATCTTGTCGTCGGCGTAGTGCAGCCCACCCGGGAAGGCCGGGCCGTCGTCGCCGTCCCAGGTCGATTCGTCCAGCACCATGGTGCGCTCGGCCGGCGTACGTCCGGGCCACACCGGGTCGCCCTTGGGGTCACCGATCAGGCGCTGGAGGGTGAAGACCTTGCCCGACTTGACATGGCTGACGCCGCGAATGACCTCGTCCGCCGTCAGGTAGTTCAGCGCACCGACCTCGTCGTCGGCTCCCCACTTGCCCCAGTTGGACGGGGCGTTGGCACCGAGCAGTTCGCTCATCGCAGGAGCTTCGGTCATGTGCAGCCTCTCTTCTGGAACTGAATGTGTACTGGAAGGACAGACCGACCGTTCGGTCGGTCGGTCGACAAACGAATGAAGTTCTACCTTCCCGCAGCCGGAAATGAGTGTCAATGGCGCAATCTCGCACAGCACCACGCCCCGTCCGGCGTCCCTCGGTGAACCTCTCTGTTCGGCTAGCCTGAACAGCGTGACAGCCACCTCGAGCGCTGTCGGGCTGGCCGTACGGACCGCCCGCACCGCCGACGGCATGTCCCTGCGCGAGCTGGCCCGCCGACTCGGGGTGAGCGCGGCGACGCTGAGCGCCATCGAGAACGGGCATGTGGACGTCTCGGTGTCGCGACTGCAGGCCATCGCGCACGAGCTGGGAGCGGTCTCGGTGGGCGGGCTGCTCGACGGCGGTCGGGCAGTGCCCGCTCGGCCGCTCGGGCCTGCACCGGTTCCCGGATCATGGCGCGACTTCGCACCACTCGACATCGACCCGGTTCTGGCGGCCGCCATCACGGCCTTCGTCGACACCGGTTACCACGGCGCCACGATGCGCTCGATCGCCGCACGCGCGTCGATGAGCGTCCCGGGCGTCTACCACCATTACGCCAGCAAGCAACACCTGCTCGTGCGCATTTTCGACCTCACCATGGACGAGCTGCTCTGGCGGGTGGAAGCGGCGCGCGCCGAGGGCCAGACCAGCAGCGCGCGCCTCGAGCTGATCGTGCACAGTCTCGCGCTGTTCCACACGCACCGGCACGCGCTGGCCTTCCTCGGCTCCAGCGAGATGCGCAGCCTGCAGCCGGCCAACCGGCACCGGATCGCGGGCCTGCGCACGAACATCCAACGAATCCTGGACGCCGAGATCGCCGACGGTCTGCTTGGCGGCGAACTCGATACGGCCAACCCGCTCGACGCCAGTCGGGCGATTTCGACGATGTGCACGTCCCTGCCCCAGTGGTTCCGGATCGACGGCCCGTCCACACCCGAGCAGATCGCAACGGAGTACGCCGAGTTCGCGCTCGCGATGCTCGGCCGGGTGCGTCGATGATCGTTGCGCGGCTGAGTGGCGGGTGTTGGGTTTGAACCAACGTAGGCTGAGCCGGCGGTTTTACAGACCGCTCCCTTTGACCACTCGGGCAACCCGCCGTGCACCGGACATCGTCCGGTAACGGGTGCCCAGCCTACCGGACGTCCTCGCCTCGTCCGCTACCGTCGAAGCCTAGACCGACTTGCCGCACCCGGGAGGCGCCCCATGGCCGATCCGTCCTTCGACGTCGTGAGCAAGGTCGACCGCCAGGAGGTCGACAACGCGCTCAACCAGGCCGCGAAGGAGGTGTCGCAGCGATTCGACTTCCGCGGGACGAACGCGTCCGTCGAATGGTCCGGCGAGCTCGGCGTCACGATCAAAGCTGACACCGAGGAACGCGCCAAGGCCGCGCTCGAGGTGTTCAAGGACAAGCTCGTCAAGCGCTCGATATCGCTCAAAGCGCTCGACGCGGGCGAAGCGAAGGCGTCAGGCAAGCAGTACCTGATCGTGAGCTCGCTCAAGCAGGGCATCGGTCAGGACGATGCGAAGAAGATCGCAAAGCTGATCCGGGACGAGGGCCCCCGCGGGGTGCAGGCACACATCCAGGGCGACCAGCTACGGGTGTCCGGCAAGAAGAAGGACGATCTGCAGTCGGTGATCTCGCTGCTCAAAGGCGAAGACCTCGGCGTCGCCCTGCAGTTCACCAACTACCGCTGAGCCGCCTCCCCACGGCAGCCGAAGCCCGCGAACTGGGCCGCACCCGAGCAGCGGCGGCCCACGCGATCGAACGGCTCGGCTGGCAGCGGCTCACACGCGGCATCGTCCTGACCGCGCCGGGGCAGCCGTCGCGCGCTGACTGGGCCCAGGTCGGGCTCGCCATCGGCGGATCGGGCGCGGCGCTCAGCGGCTGGGACGCCGTGCGCCTCGCCGCAGTCGGGTCGGATCGTCCTCCGCCCGGCGCCGACGTGCTCGTGCTCAGCCGCGCGGTGCCCATCATCGACGGCAC
>JALZAI010000432.1 GCA_030948475.1 Actinomycetota bacterium | reverse complement strand
CCCCCCTCCGCTCCGTACGCCGCAGCCCGAGCGAATGCACTAGGTTCGCCACGACTGGAGGGCTCGCATAGTGGCCGAGTGCGGCGGTCTTGAAAACCGCTATGGCTGGTGACAGTCATCGTGGGTTCGAATCCCACGCCCTCCGCGGACGTGGTATCCGCATTGGATCTCGTGCAGCGCGTGGCACCGTTGCAAGTAGTGTCTCGGACCCTCCGCCCGCAGTCGCAAATCAGGGCCAGCCAACTAGGAGCGCGGCGCGACCTCGCCCATTCGCGACCAGCCCTGCGCGTCCGGGATCTCGACGTTGACGATCTCGGGAGTCTCCGCCACGACGTCGGGCATCCAGTCGATCGCGGCCTTGAAATGCTCGGACCCGACGTGTGCGGCTCCGGCGCCGCCGTCGGCAAACGCCTCGACGAGGACGAACTGATTCGCCACGTCGACGCTGCGCGACCACTCGAAGAACAGGTTGCCGGGCTCGGCGCGCGTCGCCGCTGTGAAGTCGGAGACGAGCGTGAGCCACTCGTCGCTTCGCTCGGGCCGGATCGTCCACTTCACCACGATGAAAATCATGTCGTCCAGCCTGCCCGCCTAGCCGCATGCCGTCACCGGCGTAACGGCTAGGTCCGCACGCTGTCGGGGAGGCGAGTAGACAGGATCGTGATGGCGAACGACGAACAGGTGGATGGATGACCGTCGCCGAAGTGATGCAGCCACTCGTCCGTGCGGCGCTGGGCGATCGAATCCCGATCGGCATCCGATGTTGGGACGGCAGCGAGATCGGACCGGCTGATGCCAAGCTGCGCCTGCATATCACCCACCGCCGCGCGCTTCGTCGGCTGCTTTGGGCGCCGAACGAGCTCGGCTTCGCGCGCGCCTACGTTTCCGGCGACGTCGAGGTCGACGGTGATCTGCTCGCCGGCCTGGACGCTCTCGAGCAAGTCGCTCAGCCCGAGGACGGCCCGGGTGTCGTCGTGGATCGGGCCACCAAGAAGGCCGTCGCGAGGGCCGCGGTGCGGCTCGGCGTCCTCGGACTGCCGCCGAAGCCCCCGGCCGAGGAGGCGAAGCTCGCTGGCCGCCGGCACAGCAGGCATCGCGACGCTAACGCGATTGCGCACCACTACGACGTCGGCAACGACTTCTACCGGATCGTGCTCGGTGCCTCGATGACCTATTCGTGCGCCTATTGGTCCGAGGACTCCTTCCGGTTGGACGAGGCGCAGTTCGCCAAGTGTGACCGCGTCGCTCGCAAGCTCGGCCTCGCACCGGGAATGCGGGTGCTGGACGTGGGCTGTGGCTGGGGCAGCTTCGCCTTGCACGCCGCCCGGACCTATGGAACACGCGTCGTGGGCGTGACGTTGTCGCATGATCAGGCGGAGTACGCGCGCGGACGGATGGCGGCCGAAGGGGTGGCCGATCTGGTGGAGATCCGGGTGCAGGACTACCGCGACGTGAGCGATGCCCCGTACGACGCGATCTCGAGCATCGGCATGGCCGAGCACGTCGGCGGCGCAATGCTGCCGGGCTACGCGGCCGGTCTGTTCCGCCTGCTCCGGCCGGAGGGACGGCTGCTCAACCACGCGATCGCGCGGCGTCCCGGCCCACGGCTGGAATTCTCGAAGACGTCGTTCATCGACCGCTACGTCTTCCCGGACGGCGAGTTGGAGCCGATCGCGACGATGCTCGAGGCCATCGAGGGCGCCGGTTTCGAGGTGCGCGACGTCGAATCGCTGCGCGAACACTACGGACGCACCCTGCGCGCCTGGGTCGCCAACCTGGAGCGATCCTGGGACGAGGCGGTGGCCGTGTCCAGCCCGGGTAGGGCACGCATCTGGCGGCTCTACATGGCTGGCTCGGCGCTGGGCTTCGAGGCGAATCGGATCGGGGTCAACCAGGTACTGGCGGTCAAACCGGACGGGCGGGGGCGCAGCGGCATGCCCCGCACGCGCGGCGCGACCGACCAGCACTGACTCATCGAGCGTGAACCATCTGCCCGCGCTGAACGTATGCTCGGGTATGATCCATTACCGCATTGCGGCTGCAGCTGCCGCGCTCGCCCTTGCGCTCACCGCCTGCAGTTCCTCCTCGAGCTCGCCGAAGTCCAGCGCGCCGCCGAACTCGCCCGGGTCCAGCGCCCCGGCCCAATCGGCGGCCGGCGGCATCATCATCAACAACTTCAAGTTCTCCGGGACGATGACGGTCACGCCCGGCCAGAAGGTGACCGTCACCAACAAGGACTCCGTCGCGCACACGCTCACCGACAAGAAATCGCACAAGTTCGATACCGGCAACATCGACAGCGGGGGCACCGGAACGTTCACCGCTCCGACGAAGCCGGGCAGCTATCCGTTCGGCTGCACCTACCACGCACAGATGGCCGGCACCCTGGTCGTCAAGTAGGCGCAGGTTTGCCGCGAGTGGCGAGTTCGCTACACCGAACGGTTATGCCAATTCAACGGATCGGGGTGTCGGCCGGATTGGTAACCCTAATGACACGCGCGGCGTGTCACAGTGTCGCCATGACCACGCCCCCTTCCACGACGGCTCCGGTCGACGACGACCCCACCCGCAACTACGGCGACAAGGTCGTCGCGGTCGAACCCGGCGGGATCGAGTTCATCCCGCTCAACGAGCGACACGGGCGTCCGCTCGGTCTGATGTGGACCTGGGCGTCGCCGAACCTGGAATTCGCCACTGTCTTCGTCGGCGTCCTCGGCGTGCTGGTGTTCGGGCTGTCGTTCTGGATGGCCGCCCTGGCCATCCTGGTCGGGACGGCCGGCGGTTCCCTCTCGCACGCCGTGCTCTCGTCCTGGGGGCCGAAGCACGGTCTGCCGCAGATGATCCTCAGCCGCAGCGCGTTCGGCTTCCTCGGCAACCTGCTGCCCGCCGGGCTCATGTCGATCACGGCGGGTATCGGCTGGTTCGCGGTCAACAGCGTTAGCGGCGCGCTCGCGCTCTCGACGCTAACCGACATGTCCAAGGGTCTTTCGCTCGTGATCATCGTGCTGATCCAGATCGCGGTCGCCTTCTTCGGCCACAACCTGGTGCACATGTTCGAGCGGCTGGCGTTCCCGCTGCTCGCCGTCGTCTTCGTGATCGCCGCGTTCTCGGTGTTCGGCAAGGCGCATCTGAGTGCCCCGGCAAGTGGCGGACTGCCGACCGTCGGCGCCTTCCTGCTCGAGGTCGGCGCGGCCTTCGGCTACGCGGCCGGCTGGAATCCGTACGCCTCCGACTACACCCGCTACTTGCCACCCGAGGTGAAGGGCAAGGCCGTCGGGCTCTTCGCGGGTCTGGGCGTGTTCGTGTCGTGCGTCGTCCTGGAGATCGTCGGAGCTGCGTCGGTGACCGCCGTGGCCAAGCCGTCCAGCAACCCGACTGCGGACTTCACCGGCATCATGCCGAGTTGGATCGCCAACCTGACCCTGCTCGCGATCGCGCTGGGCGCGATCTCGGCGAACGTCCTCAACATCTACTCCGGCGCTATGTCCTTCCTCGCCATGGGCCTCCGACTGCCGCTCGCACTGCGCCGCGCGATCGTCGCGATCCTGTTCGGCGCGATCGGGCTGGCGGTCGCGTTCACTGGGCTCGACGACGCCGGTGCGAAGTACGAGAGTTTCCTGCTCGTCATCGCATACTGGATCGGACCCTGGCTCGCTGTCGTGTTCACCGACCGATGGCTGCGCCGGGGCACGTCCATCAACCGGTTGGTCGGCGAGACGAGATACCAGAACTGGGCCGGGCCGATTGCGATGCTGGTCGGCATGGCCGTGTCGATATGGCTGTTCAGCAACCAGAGCAAGTACCTCGCGCCCATCCCGAAGGCACATCCGGCAATCGGCGACATCACCTTCGAGGTCGGCTTCGTGCTCGCCGCGGTGCTCTACTTCGTGCTGTTCCACGCCCTCAAGCCCCGCGTCGACACGGTGCGGGAAGGTGGGATGCTCGTCAAGTGAGCGACCCCGTGGCTTGGCTGGCGGTAGCCGTCGAGGAGGCTCGGGCCGGTCTGGCCGAGGGCGGCATCCCGATTGGGGCGGCATTGATCGGAGTGGACGGGACAGTGCTCGGCCGCGGGCACAATCGCCGCATCCAGGACGGTGATCCGTCCATGCACGGCGAGACGTCGGCGTTCCGCGACGCCGGCCGACAGCCCTCCTACCGCGGCACCACGATGGTCACCACCCTGTCGCCGTGCTGGTACTGCAGCGGGCTGGTCCGCCAGTTCGGCATCTCCCGCGTCCTGATCGGCGAGGCACGGACCTTCTACGGCGGCCACGACTGGCTGGCCGAGAATGGTGTCGACGTGGTACTGCTCGACGACCCGGGCTGCGTGCAGCTGATGACGGACTTCATCGCGGCACACCCGGACATCTGGAACGAGGACATCGGAGTCGAATAGTCATGGCACACGTACCGGTTATCGACATCGCGCCGTGGTTCAACGGCGACACCACCGTGGCGCGCCGAGTCGACGTCGCGCTGCAGGAAGTCGGCTTCTTCCTGATCACGGGGCACGGTGTGCCGACCGCGTCCCGGGCGGCGGTGCGCGCTGCGGCACGGGAGTTCTTCGCGCTGCCCCCCGAGACCAAACGGCGCTACGCAGTCACCGTGGCCGGCCGCGGCTGGCTGCCGCCGGGCGTCGAGGCCAACGGCTATGCCGAGGGTACCGAGACGCCGCCGGACCTCAAGGAGTCGTACTCGGTCGCGGCGGATTCGCGGACGGCGCCACTCGACGGCTACTGGTTCCAGCGCAACGTATTTCCCGCCGAGGTGCCCGACCTGGAGGCCGCGGTAACCGACTACCTGGTGCGGATGAAGGCGCTGTCCGACGAACTGCTCCGCCTTTGTGCCGCCGCGCTCGGCGTCGAGGACGACTTCTTCACCCGGCACACCGGCCGCGCCACGCACACGATGAACATCAACTGGTACCCGCCGATGGGCGTCACCGGAGCGCCCGAGGACGGGCAATACCGCATCGGCCCGCATACCGATTTCGGGACGGTTACCGTCCTGGACCGCGAGCAGGGCAAGGGCGGGCTGCAAGTCTGGACCGAGTCCGAGGGTTGGGCGGACGCGCCGTTCGTCCCGGACACATTCACCATCAACACCGGCGACCTGCTCGCGCGCTGGAGCGGAGATCGCTGGAAATCCAACCGGCACCGGGTGCTACCGCCGCAGGCCGACGCGCCGGACGAGGACCTGGTCTCGCTCGTCTACTTCTACGAGGCCGATCGCGACGCGGTGATCGAGGCTCTGCGTCCGCCGATCGGCAAGCCCAACGACTACCCGCCGGTCGTGTCTTCGGCCTTCTTGCGTGAGCGGCTGGACGCGATCACTGTCGGCTGAGCCCTGATTTGCCTTGCAGTTGCCGCTCAACCCGTCCGAACCGGCAAGCCGGAGGTAGTTCAGGACTCGTCGCACCGGATAGCGTCGATGAATGCAGGAGCGCATTCCCCGCCCCGAGGATCTCGACCCGATCGAACGGGCGTCCGTCGACGAGTTGCGCGCCCTGCAGCTCGAGCGGCTGCAGTGGTCGCTGCGGCACGCGTATCAGCACGTGTCGCACTACCAGCGGGTCTTCGATGCCAACGGCGTAAATCCGGACGACTGCCGGTCGCTGGAAGACCTCGCCAAGTTCCCGTTCACCACCAAGGCGGATCTGCGCGAGAACTACCCGTTCGGCATGTTCGCCGTACCTCGGGAGCAGGTGTCGCGCATCCACGCGTCGTCCGGGACGACGGGCCGAGCCACCGTCGTCGGCTACACCGCGCGCGACATCGAGATCTGGGCGACGGTGATGGCGCGCTCGATCCGCGCGTCCGGAGGCCGGCCCAGCGACAAGGTGCATGTGGCATACGGCTACGGCCTGTTCACCGGCGGGCTCGGCGCGCACTACGGCGCCGAGGCGCTGGGCTGCACTGTCATTCCGGTTTCCGGCGGGATGACCGAGCGCCAGGTCACGCTGATCCGGGACTTCGAGCCGGACGTGATCATGGTGACCCCTTCGTTCATGCTCGCCATAGTCGACGAGATGCAACGGCAGGGCATCGATCCACGGTCCACGTCCCTTGCGGTCGGCATCTTCGGGGCCGAGCCCTGGACGAACGAGATGCGCCTGGAGATGGAGCAGCGCCTGGACATGCATGCCGTCGACATCTACGGGCTGTCCGAGGTGATGGGCCCGGGAGTGGCCAACGAGTGCGTCGAGACCAAGGACGGCCTGCACATCTGGGAGGACCACTTCTACCCCGAGGTCGTCGACCCGGAAACCGGCGCGGTGTTGCCGGCGGGAGCTGAGGGCGAGCTGGTGTTCACGTCACTGACCAAGCAGGCGATGCCCGTCGTGCGCTACCGCACCCGCGATCTGACTCGCCTGCTGCCTGGCACCGCGCGCACCATGCGTCGGATGGAGAAGGTCACCGGACGCACCGACGACATGATCATCTTGCGTGGAGTGAACCTGTTCCCTACCCAGATCGAGGAGCTGATCCTGCGCACTCCGGCGCTGTCGCCGCACTTCCAGTGCGTGCTCTCGCGTCCCGGGCCCCTAGACGAGATGAGGGTGCGGGTCGAGCGCCGGGGCGACGCCAGCGGAAGCGATAGCGCCGCCGCTGGCGATCAGCTCCGCACACTGATCAAGAACACCATCGGGGTGAGCGTGACGGTCGAGGTCCTGGACCCGGACGGAGTGGAGCGCTCGATGGGCAAGATGCGCCGGATCGTGGACGAGCGGGCGCTGCCCTGACGCCGAGTGACGGATGCAAAGGTTGAGCGACGGCCAACTCGCCGTCACTCGGCCGCCCGAACCGTCAGTCAGCCGACCCGATCAACCCAGGGCCGCCGCGACGATTTCTTGTGCCTCGTCCTGGATCTGCGCGAGATGCCCGGGGCCGCGAAACGATTCGGCGTAGAGCTTGTAGACGTCCTCGGTCCCGGACGGGCGCGCCGCGAACCAGCCCTGCTCGGTCGTCACCTTCAGCCCACCGATGCCCGCGCCGTTCCCAGGTGCCGTGGTCAGCCGCGCGTTGATCGGGTCACCGGCCAGCGAATCGGCGGTCACGTCGGACGGGGCGAGCTTGCCCAGCGCGGCCTTCTGCTCGCGGGTGGCCGGCGAGTCGATGCGCGCGTAGGCCGGGTCGCCGAATCTCCCGGTCAGCTCGCGGTACAGCTGCGACGGTGAGGATCCGGTCACCGCGGTGATCTCGGACGCGAGCAGGCACAGGATGATGCCGTCCTTGTCGGTCGTCCACGCCGAGCCGTCGCGCTGGAGGAAGGACGCGCCGGCGCTCTCCTCGCCTCCGAACGCCACCGAGCCGTCGAGCAGTCCGGGCACGAACCACTTGAACCCGACCGGCACCTCGAGCAACGTCCGTCCGAGCGACTCGGCCACCCGATCGATCATGGACGAGCTCACCAGTGTCTTGCCGACTGCGGCCGAGGCCGGCCAGGACGGACGGTGCGCGAAGAGGTAGTTGATCGCGACCGCGAGATAGTGATTCGGGTTCATCAGCCCGGCATCCGTGGTGACGATGCCGTGCCGGTCGGAGTCGGTGTCGTTGCCGGTCGCGATATCGAAGTCGTGCTGGCGCGCGATGAGCGACGCCATCGCGGACGGCGACGAGCAGTCCATCCGGATTTTGGCGTCCCAGTCCAGGGTCATGAAGCTGAACGTCTTGTCCACCAGAGGATTTACAACGGTCAGCTCAAGTCCGTAGCGCGATCCGATCTCGCCCCAGTAGTCGACGGAGGCTCCGCCGAGTGGGTCGGCACCGATGCGCACACCGGCCGAGCGGATCGCGTCCAGGTCGACGACGCTCGGCAGGGCCGCGACGTACTCGTCGAGGAAGTCATAGGTCTCGGCAACCGAACGTGCTCTCGAGTACGGGACGCGGCGGACAGCGTCGGGGCCGACCGCTAGCAGCTCGTTCGCGCGGTTCTGAATCCAGCCGGTGATCTCGGTCCCGGCCGGCCCGCCGTCCGGTGGGTTGTACTTGAATCCGCCGTCGGCGGGGGGATTGTGTGAGGGCGTGACGACGACCCCGTCGGCAGGGTGTCGCGCGCCGGAGCCGTTGTGCGCCAGGATCGCGCGCGACACCGCGGGTGTCGGCGTGTAACGCCCGCGCGAATCGACGAGGACCGTGACGTCGTTCGCGACGAATACCTCGAGCGCCGTCACGGTCGCGGGCTCGGACAGCGCGTGCGTGTCCGCGCCGAGGAACAGCGGCCCGTCGATGCCCTGCTGCGCGCGGTACTCGCAGATCGCCTGACTGGTCGCGAGGATGTGGTCCTCGTTGAACGTCGCCGAGAATGCCGAGCCACGGTGCCCGGACGTCCCGAACGCTACCTGCTGTGACGGATCCGAGACGTCGGGATGCTCGGCGAAGTAGGCCGTCACGAGCTTGGCGAGGTCCACGAGATCCTCGGGACGGGCTGGTGTTCCTGCGCGCGGATCGGCCATATGGCCCATCCTGGCACCGGCTCGGTCAGCCCGATCCGCCGACGTCGAGGTGCCCGGCACGAGCGGCGACGACCCCGGCCTGAAACCGGCTGGTGGCGCCGACCTGCGCCATGTAATCGGCGATCTGGCGCCGACAGGTGCGTACCGAGATCGACAACCGACGCGAGATCGCTTCGTCCTTCTCGCCCTCGGCCATGAGGCGCAGGATCGCCGCGCGCGTGTGATCCACCTCGACACTCTCCTTCTGACGCGACAGCGCGTCCTCCAGTGTCTGCGCCTCCGCCCAGAGCTGCTCGAACGTTGCCACGACCCAGGCGATCACGTTCGGTTCGTGCACGATCGCCAAACCCATCTTGGACGGGTCGTCGGCGGGAATCGGCAGCAGCGCGACATCGCGGTCGATCACCAGGCTGCGGCCCGGCACGGAGGTAGCGAAGCGGATCTTTGCTCCGTTGTCGGCGTACTCGGCGAGGTAGCTGCGCGTGGCCCGGTCGCGCAGGGCCGCGTGCTGGTAGAGCACGCGGGTGCGAATACCGCGGCGTAGCGAATAGAGGTTTGCCATGCGGGTACGGCTGTCGATGCGCGTCTTCGGCAAGCGTCCGGGCGCGACCGAGAGCAGTTCGTGCTGCACCCGATCGGCGTAGTGCATGAGGACATTTCCGATCTCGCGCTGGTCGGAGATGACATCGACCGTGCTCGCCGGCTGGTTGGGCGAGAGCACCTCGTTCCAGTCCACGACGAGGCGGCGGATGGCATTACGACGTGCCTCGACCGAGGCTCGCCGCGCGCCGAGCTCGAGATCCTCGACCCCCAGGACGGTCGCCTCGGCCAGCATCGGGCTCACTGCCAGCACGCGATCGAGCTCATCGACGCGGAGCAGTCCCATCTCGCACAGCCGCTTGGCCGGCTTGTCCAGCTCGGCGGCCGGACGACCGACCGCGACGGCCAGCAGGCTCAGCGCGCTACCCGGGTTGGCGACGGCCGCCCGATAGAGATCTATCTCGACCGAGCCCAGTTCCTCCATATCACTCATTTCGTCGACCGCAATTCGTGCCATGCAGCTAGCTGCCAGTTGTTGGGTTTGTGTTTTTCGGGCCTGACCGGGAATCTTATCCGGACGGATGCATGCTGCCCATTCGGCGACTATTATTCGTCCGTTCAATCCCGACAAAACAGATGAAAGGGACAAACCCATGGCTAAACCCCTGCGTACGCTGCTCGGAACCGTCGCTCTGGCTCTCGGCATCAGCCTCTCGGTAGGCGTTGCCAGTGCCTCAGCAACGCCCGTCAGCTCCCGCCAGTCGAGCTCGACCCAGTCCGTGTTGGGCCAGACCGGTGGACCCTGCGTCCCCAGAGACTGGTGGTGGTAGCCGAGCACCACCGCGTGGTGCCGCCGTGCCCGCGCGAACGGTCCACAACCCGATCCCGCCCGCTTGCTGGCCTGTCTAGATCACTTGCACTGCCCGCGTCCGACGGCACCGGTACAGCGGGCGGCATCGGCGCCGAATCGCGCCGCGTATCCACGCCGGCGCCAGCATGGGTGCATCTGCCAGGATCGGATCCATGCTGTCGCAGCCGGACCCGTCCGCCGCCCTGACGCTGGTCCACAGCGGCAAAGTGCGCGAGCTGTACCGCACCTCGGACGGGTTGCTCGTCATGTTCGCTTCGGATCGCATATCCGCATTTGATTTCGTGCTGGAAACTGCGATTCCCGATAAGGGCCGCATTCTCACCGCCTTGTCGGCATGGTGGTTCGGGCAACTGGATTCGCTCGTGCCTAATCACGTCATTAGCGTCGATGACGCGCGAATTCCCGCGCATTGGCGTGGTCGTGCCCTGCTTTGCACCCCGCTCGACATGGTGCCGGTCGAGGCAGTCGCACGCGGGTATCTCACCGGCTCCGGGCTGCTCGACTACCAGGCTGCAGGCGTGGTGTGCGGCGTTGCGTTGCCTCCGGGGCTGGTCGACGGGGACCGCCTGCCTTCGCCGATCTTCACGCCTGCGACCAAGGCCCCGCTCGGCCAGCACGACGAGAACGTCGATTTCGAAGCCGCCGCAGCCACCGTTGGTGAGCCCACCGCGCGCGAACTGCGCGAGTTGACGCTGAGAATTTATCGCCGCGCTGGCGAGATTGCGCTCGACCGCGGAATCATCGTGGCCGACACCAAATTCGAATTCGGACGCGATCCGGGCACCGGCACGCTCGTGCTCGGCGACGAGGTGCTCACGCCCGACTCGTCGCGCTTCTGGCCTGCGGATCAATGGCGCCCCGGGCGGGCACAACCGAGCTTCGACAAGCAGTACGTGCGCGACTGGCTGCTCTCGCCCGCGTCCGGCTGGGAGCGGAACTCGGGTGCGCCGCCCCCGCCGTTGCCGGACGAGGTGGTCGAGGCGACGCGAGAGCGCTACGTCGAGGCCTATGAACGGCTCACCGGCCTACGGCTGTCGGACTGGGCGCGATAGTGCGTCGGTCCATGCCGGCTTCGCCGAAATGGGCCGCCATCTTCTCTCCGATCGAACTCAGTGCGGCGATCTCGTCGCTGGAGAGCAGATCGATCAGATGTTCGCGCACCGAGGCCACATGCCCCGGCGCCGCGTCGCGGATCGCCTGCCAGCCGTGGTCGCTGAGCACGATGTAGGCCCCACGCAGATCGTTGCTGCAACCGGTGCGCGTGACCAGACCGCGTTGCTCCATGCGGGTGACGTGGTGCGAGAGCCGGCTTGCCGACCACTGCATCTGCCCGGCGAGTTCGGTCAACCGGCGGCGGCGACTCTCTGCCTCGGACAGTGCCGAAAGCACCTGGTAGTCCGGCATCGACAACCCGCACTGCTGGCTGAGTTCGCGGGCGAGTGCCGAGTCGACGAGCAGCACCGTACGCCGGTAGGCGCGCCAAGCGCGTTGTTCGTCGTCGCTGAGCCATCCGGACATGCGTTCAGGATACGGCATTGTTTGACGTGTCACCTACCTGTTCATCGCGAGTGGCGACTTGTCGGCCGAGCGGCGAGGTGCGAGTCGCCACTGGACCCGCAAGTCGCCACTCGGCGAGCGATTCGCGCATCTGGTTCATGATGAGGCGGTGACGGCCACCGATTCGCGGGCAGCGCTCCCGCCCGTCCTGCGCGACCGCGCCCGACTGATCGGCCAGCTGTCGAGCACCTCGGGCGAATCGCTCGCGACCTTCGCGCCGTACAACGGCCAGCGGCTCGCGGACCTGCCGCAGTGCACGGACGCGGACGTCGCCGCGGCCTTCGAGCGGGCACGCAGCGCGCAGCGCAGTTGGGCCGCGACCGCCGTCCGCGATCGTGTCAAGATCGTGCTCGAGCTGCACGACCTGCTGCTGGCGCGGCAGGACGAGATCATGGACCTCATCCAGGCCGAGAACGGCAAGTCGCGGCGCGATGCGTTCCTCGAGGTCGCGGACATCGCGAACACCGCCCGCTACTACGCGCGAGTCGCGCGCGGGCTGCTGCGCGAC
>JALZAI010000406.1 GCA_030948475.1 Actinomycetota bacterium | reverse complement strand
GGTCCCAAACCACCCGACTCTCCGACCCCCGCTCGCCGGCCTCCCGGACCCAGCGCAAGCTCAACGTCTCCGTGCCCAACCTCTTGGTCCAACGCGTCACCATCGGAACCGTCGGCGTCCTGTGCCTACTGGACGCCACGGTGCCGCTGCGCGACGAGGCGGCGACGTGGCTGCCTGACCCCACCCGCCCCCTCTGCCTAAATCGGCGACACCAGGACGCGATCGGCGCCGGTCACGTCCCTACCGTGCGGGCCACCGGCAGTGCGCGCGTGCGCGAGTTCGGCGTGGACGGTCGCTGCGTACATGCAGCGGACGCCGGCGGGAGCGCATCGGGACCCCGTGACGTCTACGCCCGGCTCGCGAAGTGACGCACCCGCTGCACGCGGTGGATCTGATCGGGCTGTCCGGGTCGTGTGGGCAGAATCGGCGCATGGACAAGTCACCACCTGGCGTGCGCGCGCCGCGACCGAGCGTTGTGGATGGGATGGGCGCCGGGCCCCGGACCCGAGCCGGGTCGCGACATGAGCACGATCACCAAGGTGAGTCCCGCGGCGGCGGCTGCTGCGGTGAGCGCCCACGGGTATCCCAGTCGTGGCGCGAGGAACGTGAGCAGGTAGGGCACGAGGAGCCCGGCGTAGGCGAGGCTGTAGAAAACCGAGATTGTGGCGCCGAGTTCGTCCGGCCCGGCCACCTCTTCGACCTCACGTAGGCCCGTGCTCAGGCAAAGGCCGTACCCAGCGCCGAGCAGTGCGGCGGCGGCGGCGGCGGCGGCGGCGGGCAAGCTTGGCTTCGCGGTCGCGAACGCCGAAGCCAGGCAGCCGAGCACGACCACCGCAAGCCCGGCCGCTGCGGCGACGCGACCGTCACCGTGCCGTGCCGTGGTGGCGGCATGGAGCCTGCGACCAGCCGACTGGACCCCGTTCTCCAGCAACGGCTTGCGTTCGGCAAGCATCCGGTCGACCGCCGCGGGGTCCGCGCGATTCGTCGCGATCATGTCGCGACGGCGCTGGCCGCCCCGGACGACGGTGAGGCTGCCGTCCAAGATGGCGTCGACGGTTGCGACGGCGACCGCATCCGGCGACTCGTACTCGAACCCCTCCGCCGCGCCGGCCTTCGAGGACTCCATCATCGGGGTGCTGGTCGCCCCGGGGTAGACGGTCAGAACGTGCACGCCCTCGCCGTAGAGCTCACGACGCAGCGCCTCCCCGAAGTGCGCGATCCCGGCCTTAGTCGCCGCGTAGGTCGCATAGAAGGGCATCGCCACCAGCCCGATCCCCGAGGAGATGTTGATGACCAGCGCGCGGTCGGACTCCCGCAGCGCGGGCAGCGCTGCGCGGGTGAGCAGGATCGGCGCGGTCAGGTTGAGGGCGACCTGGTCCAGGATCTCGGACTCCTCGATGGCCTCCAGCCGGCCGGCGCGGACGTTGCCCGCGTTGTTGACCAGGATATCGATTCCACCGAACGCGGCTCTCGTCGAGGCCACGACCCGCTGCGGCGCACCGGGTTCGGTGAGGTCCGCGGTCACCACCTCGGCTTGCCCTCCCTGCTCTCGGACACGGTCTGCGAGCTCGTCGAGGGGCTGCTGACGGCGACCCACGAGCGTGAGGCGAGGTGAGTGATCGGCGAGACGCAGCGCGAGGGCCTGTCCGATACCGCTCCCCGCGCCGGTGATCAGGATGGAGGCATTCTTCAGGTCCATGAGGTCTCCTTCGAGGAACGGGTGAACGATGACGGCGAACGCCCGCGGATGCAAGTGGGACCGTCTGAGCAATAGCGCAGTACAGGCCCCGTCCGAAGAACGCGTTAGCCGACAGGGTTGAACGTCAAGCCGAGAACACTCGATCGTCGCAACGTGTGCGTGCTCTGCGCATATTCCTCGGACCTTGAGCTCCGGCGTGGGTCGGCCCCGAGCAGGTGGTGGCGTTCACGGCCTGGCCAACCCGGACGAGGCACAACGCAACGATGTTGGGGCGGGTGTCCCAGCGCACTGCGTCATCCAGATCGACGTCTGCCTCCCGCCACGGCGAGGTCGCTGTCCGTTAGATGGGCACGACCGTGCCGTATTTCACCTCCTCCTTGAGCGTGGCGGATGCGGCCACGACCGGGTCTCACTCCAGCGGTGCCTGCAGCGGGCTGGCCACCTTCTGGTCGCCCCGTCCGGCCGAGACGGCACGGCGACATGCCGCGGACTCCCGTCGTGAGCGCCACGCACGATGCTCTGGCGGCCGAGTCCCCGTCCCTCGGCCGCTGTCCAGTGAAGGTCGAGGTGCACGCGACGTGGGGGCGCAACGGCGGCGCCGTTCGCCGCGGTCCTGCTCCAGCGGACGTCGGATCGAGCGGGGTCACTGTCGCCATCCTGCCCGGTCGAGCCGGTCGATCCCACTGTAGGTCGGCGGAGCCGACCTACAGTGGGGGCATGGAAGCCGACATCAACTTCTACTTCGACCCGGTCTGCCCCTTCGCCTGGATGACCAGCAAGTGGGTGCGGCAGGTGCAGGCGCAGCGCGACTACACCGTGGACTGGAGGTTCATCTCGCTGCGT
>JALZAI010000391.1 GCA_030948475.1 Actinomycetota bacterium | reverse complement strand
ACTCGGTGACGCCGGTCCACGACTCCTCGCTCACGCGTCCGCCGGCCGACTCAGCCGCAGCCGTCACGTCGGCAACGATCGCGTGCACCCGATCCTGATCGGAGCTGCGCGCGTCTAGCCATATCGTGACGTGGGACGGGATCGCGTTCACCCCGTTGGGCTCCACCCGAACCTTGCCGCACGTCGCGAGCCCGCCGTGTCGCCTAGCGGCCTCGCGCGCGGCCTGCACGACTGCCGCGAGCGCAAGCATCGGGTCACGGCGGTCCTCGAGCCGGGTGGTGCCCGCGTGGTTGGCCTCGCCGGGCAGCTCGATGCGCCAGCGTCCGTGCGGCCAGATGCCCGACCCGACCCCGACCGCACTACCGAGATCGACAAGTCCTCGACCCTGCTCGACGTGAAGTTCGACGAAGGTGCCGATCCGGCGCAACGTCTCGTCGTCGCGGCCCAGCTCGTCGACGCGACGTCCGGCGCGGGTCATCGCCTCGGCCAGGGTCGTCCCATCGGCGTCGAGGCGGGCGAGCGCGTGCGAGGGGGCGAGCGCGCCGGTGAGCAGCCGCGATCCGGCGCAGGCAACGCCGAACCGCGCACCCTCCTCGTCGGCGAACGCTGCCACGCCGATCGGACGGGCCGACGTGAAACCCCGCGCCCGTAACGCGTCCATGGCGGCGAACGCGGAGACGACGCCGAGCGGTCCGTCGAACGCGCCTCCGTCGGGCACCGAGTCGAGATGCGATCCGAGCACTACGCCCGGCCCGTCAGCATCCGGCGATCCCCACCACGCCCACTGGTTTCCCGCTCGGTCGAGGGTCGACTCCATGCCGCGCGACTGCGCCTCGGCCGCGAACCACTCGCGCAGCACGGCATCTTCGGGCGTCCACACGTACCGCCGGTAGCCACCCGTGCCGCCGTGACGTCCCACCGGGGCGAGGTCGTCCCACATCCGTGCAAAGCTGGCGCTGCCGTGCGCCATGGTCAGTTCGCGAGCGGAAGGCTCGCAGCCGCTTCGTCCACGATTGCAGCGAGCTGAAGGTCCAGCTGGGTCACCCCGCCGGCACTGTGCGTAGCCAGCGCGACGTCGACCCAGCGCCAGCGCAGCGCCAGGTCCGGGTGGTGATCCATCTCCTCGCAGCGCGGGGCCAGCAGGTTGATGAACTGCACCGCTGTCGTAAAGTCGGCGAACTCGATCGAGCGGGACAGCTGATCGGTGCTCGCCGACCAATCGTCGTGCAAACTGCGCACGCCGTCGTCCACCTGATCCTGGGTCAGTAGCTCAGCCATCCCACCACCGTATCCGCGACGGGCACCGATAGCCTTTGGCGGTGGCCGAGCGGTTGGTGTGGATGGATTGCGAGATGACCGGGTTGGAGCTGGCCCGGGACGCTCTCATCGAGGTCGCAGTCCTGGTGACCGAGCCGGACCTGACGCTTGTGGACGACGGGCTGGACGTGATCATCCATGTTGCCGACGACGTCCTGAACACGATGGTGCCCTTCGTCCGCGACATGCACGTGTCCTCCGGGCTGACCGAGGCCGTCCGGACCGCCACGACGACCCTTGGCGAGGCGGAGAAGCTGGTTCTCGACTACGTCAAGTCCCACGTCCCGGAGCCGGGGTCGGCACCGCTGTGCGGCAACTCGATCGCCACCGATCGTGGTTTCCTCGCGCGCGACATGCCAGCTCTGGACGCGCACCTGCACTACCGGATGATCGACGTCTCCTCGATCAAAGAGCTGGCCAAACGCTGGTACCCGCGGGTGTACCAGGCGCAGCCGGCCAAAGGCCTCTCGCACCGTGCGCTCGCCGACATCCGCGAGAGCCTGGCTGAGCTCGACTACTACCGGCGCACCCTGTTCGTCGAGCAGCCAGGACCGACGCTGCCGGAATCCAAGGCGATCGCGGCCGACATTCTGGGCCTGGCCCGGGGCGAGTAGCGCGTGACGTATAAACTGATCCGGCTCGGCACACGCCGACGCAACGGTGGGTGTAGCTCAGCTGGTAGAGCACCGGGTTGTGGTCCCGGGGGTCGCGGGTTCAAGCCCCGTCACTCACCCCGATTTCGGTCGCCTGGCGCGTCATAGGCCGTGGATTCGCCGGGCGAGCAAGGTGTTCAGAAACGGCAGCAGGGCCCGCTCGTCCCCGTCCAGGAGTGGCGACCGGACCGGCCGGCGTTGCTTGAGAATCTCCTCGAAAGTGCCGTCGAGATAGCTGTCCAGGACGTGCGGATGCACGTAGTGAGCGCGGGCGACCGTTCGCGTGTTGCTCAGGAACTCCGAGGCAGCATCGATGGCGTTGAGGACGCGCTGCTCGGCGTCCGCTCGAGGCGGCAGGTGTCTGCGCAGTGAGGCGAAGGCGACCCGGGTGCCGTGCCAGGTGCGGAAGTCCTTGGCAGTCACCCGCGCGCCGGCCAGGTCACTGAGCCGGTCGTTGACCTCGTCCGCGCCGATCGGGTCACCGTCGACGGTGAACAGCCGGCGTCCGCGCTGGTCGAGCAGCTTGCCGATCACGCGGGCCACCGCTCGATCGGGCAGCGTCACCATCGCCTGTTTACCGGACTTGGCGGGGAATCCGAAGTCGACCGACCCGCCGCGTACCCGCACATGCCGCTTGGTCAGTGTGGACAGCCCGTAGCTGTCGTTCTCCTCGGCGTAGCTCTCACTGCCGACGCGAAGCCCGCAGGCGTCGACGATGCGCAGCATGCTGGCCAGCACGAGCGGACGATCGAACGTACGGCGGCGCAGCTGGACGTCGACATCCGCCCGAATCGCGGACAGCCGCGGGCCGAAGTCGACCAGCCGGTAAAAGTTGAGCAGATCGCGCATGGCCCGCCAGCCGTCGTGGTAGCGGTACTGGCGACGGCCGCGCTCGTCGTTGCCGATGGCGAGCAAGTGCCCGTCCTCGTACGAGCAGACCCACACGTCGGTCCACGCGGGCGGAATCGCCAACGACTGGATGCGCGCTCGGACCTGGGCAGCGACGGACTTCATGTCGCTGCCCAGGTAACTGAACCCCGTGCCGCGGCGCACCCGACGGATTCCCGGCTCGTCCGGACTCACATAGCGCAGGCCGGCCGCCACCGCGCAGCGTTCGGCGTCGTCGTAGAGCTCGACGATCTGCGCGCCGCTGACCGTGCGGCGCCGCGCGGGACGAGGGGCGCTGGCTGTCATGGCGCTTCGGTGTTTCCCGCGGCGATCGCGTGCCTACCGCGCCGGTCGACGGTGATGTCGATCAGCGCGATGACGAGCGCGACGGCGACGAAGCAGACCGCGACCCAGATCCCGCGTTCGTACGCGCCGGCATAGTCGCTGTGCGAGCTGCCGAGTACGGCGAAGAACGCCGATCCCGCTGCGGCGATCCCGATCGCGGCACCGAGCCGCTGTCCGGTCTGCAGCAACCCTCCAGCCGTCCCCGCACGTCGCGTCGGCACTTCGGAAAGGGTGAGCGCCTGGTTCGGCGCGATGGTCAGCCCGCCTCCGATGCCAGCGACGAGCAGCGGCGTCAGCGTCGCCCAGCCCGTCCCGTGATCGGGGACGAGGTGCACCGCGACCACCGACGTGACGAAGCCGATCACCACCAGGGTCAGCCCGAGCGCGACGAGCGGACGTCCGATACGTGTGACGACCCGCCCGCCGAACGCCGCTGAAACAGCTGAGCCGAGCGCGAACGGTGTGCTGGCCAGGCCGGCGGCGAGCGCCGAGTACTTCAGCCCGTTCTGCAGGTACAGCGTGAATAGGAAGAACAGCGGCGTGAACCCGGCGAAGTACACCGTGATCATCGACGAGCCGAAGGTATAGGAACGCAGCTTGAACAGCTCCAGGTCGACGACCGGTTCGCGCCCGTGGCGGGTGTACCGGACCTCCCAGAACAGGAACCCGGCAAGGACGGCGGCGGCCGCCGGGACGAGCAGCCAGGCCGCGTTGCTCCACTGCCGCTCCTCGACGAACGGCAGCAGCAGTAGCACGGCGCCGATGCCGAGCAGCAGCACGCCGACCGGGTCGAGATCGTGGTGCTTCGTGCCTGCCTGCTCGTCCGCGCCGGGCAGCAGCCGCCAGGCGAGGGGAATCGCGATCAGGCCGATAGGGACGTTGACGTAGAACACCGCACGCCAGCCCTCGGTGTCGCCGAATCCTGCGATCAGCAGACCGCCGAGCAACGGGCCGACTGCCGTGGAGATGCCGACGACCGCGCCGAAGAGCCCGAACGCCTTGCCGCGCTCCTGCCCGGGGGAGAACATCTGCTGGATGGTCGCGCTGATCTGCGGTGTCAGCGTGCCACCAGCGAGTCCCTGGACCAGGCGCCCGATGACGAGCCAGCCGCTGCTTGGGGCAGCGCCGCACGCCGCGCTGGCCAGGGCGAACGCAGCGAGCGCCCCCACGAACACCCCGCGGCGTCCGCGCAGATCGCCGATGCGCCCGGCCGGAACCAGCAACAACCCGAACGTGAGCGTGTAGCCGGAGATCACCCACTGCAGATCGGACTCGGTCGCGTGCAGCCCGGTACGGATCGAGGGCAGCGCCACGTTCACGATCGAGACATCGAGCAGCACCATGAACCCGCCCACAAGGCAGACGGCCAATGCCTTCCAGCGTCGCGGATCCGGCTCGTCCGGCCGAGCCGGCGGCGCGGCCTCGGCGAGATCCCCGCGCGTCACCCGCCGGCCAGCAGCACGCGGTCCGGACGGATCGGCAGGACGCGATGGCGCACCCCGGTCGCATGCCAGATCGCACCCGCGATCGCGGCAGCGGTGCCCACGATGCCGAGCTCGCCGATGCCCTTGATCCCGAGCGGGTTGAGGTGTTCGTCGTACTCCTCGACCCAACCCACGTCGATCTCGCGGATGTCGGCGTTGACCGGCACGTGGTAGCCGGCGAGGTCGTGGTTGAGGTAGTCGCCGAACTGCACGTCCATGACCGACTCCTCATGCAGAGCCATGCCGATGCCCATCGTCATGCCGCCGAGGAACTGCGAGCGCGCTGCCGTCGGGTTGACGATCCGTCCAGCAGCAAAGACACCGACGAGCCGGTCGACCTGTACCTCTCCGGTGGCGGTGTCGACGCGGACGCCCGCGAACTGCGCGCCGAAGGCGTGTCGCGCGTACTCGCCCTGGTTCGCGATGTCGTCGGTCGTGTCGACGCGGACGCTGAGCGGTTCGTTCGGCGTGGCGATCAACTGGTCGCGCAGCTCGCGACAGGCCTTGACGACCGCCCAGCTCCAGGACGCGGTTCCCATCGAACCGCCGGCGATCATCGCCGGCCCGAAGTCGCTGTCGCCGATGCGGACCTCGACGTGAGCGGCGTCGGCGCGCAACTCGTCGGCGGCGACCTGGGTCAGGGCGGTACGTGCACCGGTCCCGATGTCGGCGGCGGTGATCTCGACGACGAAGCGGCCGTCGGGCAGCACGGACACCTTCGCCGTGGACGGTGCGCTGCGGGCCGGGTAGGTGGACGTGGCGACGCCCGAGCCGAGCAGCCAGCGTCCCTCGCGTGTGACGCCCGGGGCGGGGTCCCGGTCGACCCAGCCGAAGCGGGTCGCGCCCTCGCGCAAGCACTCCACGAGACTGCGACTGCTGAACGGCAGTCCGCTGTCGGGCTCGCGCTCGGCGTCATTGCGGATGCGCAGCTCGACCGGGTCGATCCCGCTGGCCTCGGCGAGTTCGTTCATCGCGGACTCGAGGGCGAACGAGCCGGGAGTCTCGCCGGGGCCGCGCATCCAGCGCGGCGACGGCACGTCGAGGGCGAGCAACCGATGGCCGGTGCGCAGATTCGGCGTCGCGTACAACGAGCGCGAGATGACCGCGGTCTGCTCGGCAAACTCGAGCAGCCGCGAGGTCTGCGAGTAGGCCAGGTGATCGACTGCGACCAGCCGGCCCTGCTCGTCGGCACCGAGGCGGATCTGCTGAATCGTCGGGGTCCGATAGCCGACCATCGCGAACATCTGCTGCCGGGTCAGGGAAATGGTGACCGGCCGGTCGACGACCAGCGCGGCCATCGCGGCGAGGATGGCGGGTGGCCGGATGCTGCCCTTCGCGCCGAACCCGCCGCCGACATGCTCGTTGACCACGCGAACCGATTCCGGAGCGAGTCCGAACAGCTTTGCCAGTGCCTGCTGCACCGATGCCGCGCCCTGGTTCGAGTCATAGACCGTCAGATCACCGCCGTCCCACACCGCAGTGGCGGCATGTGGCTCCATCGGGTTGTTGTGCTCGGCCGGTGTCTGGTAGGTCTGATCGACGGTGAACCGTGCCTTCCCCAGGGCTGCGTCCACATCACCGGACACGGTTTCGCTCGGAAAGTTCGGATTCACCTTCTCGGGTGTGTACATGTCCGGGTGGTCAATGCGCAGCACGACGTCGTGCGCCTGCTCGGCGTAGTCGATGCGCAGCAGCTCGGCCGCTGCGCGCGCCTGTTCGAGCGAGGTGGCCACGACGAGCCCGATCGGCTCGCCGCGGTAGCGCACCGCGTCTGCTTGGAACAGCAGCGTCTCGCCGTCGCCCTCGTGCAGTTCCGGTGCATTTTCATGGGTGAGGACGGCGAGCACACCGGGCAGCTGGCGCACCGGATCGGCGCCGACGGAGCGGATCGTGCCGCGCGCGATCGTCGACTGTACGACGTAGCCGTACGCGCGCTCGGCGAACGGGATCTCGGCGCTGTACTGGGCCTGGCCCGTGACCTTCGCGATCGCTTCGACCCGGCGCGTGCCGGTACCGACGGACGGCGTGAGAGTGGCGGTCATCGTTCGGTCTCCCCGGCAAGGTCGGACAGCACGCGAACGGTGATGGTCGTGATCAGCCCTACCTTGTAGGCGTTGTCACGGAGCGGCCGCGCTTGGTCAAGTTCGGCCGCCAGGGCCGCCTTGAGGTTCTGCTCGCTGGGTTCCTGCCCGCGCAACGCATTCTCCGCCCGCGATGCCCGCCACGGCTTCGGCGCCACCGCGCCGAAGGCGAGGCGCACGTCGCGGACGATGCCGCCGTCGATGTCGAGTGCGGCCGCGACCGACCCGATCGCGAAAGCATAGGACGCGCGCTCGCGCACCTTCACGTATCGGGAGACAGATCCGAACGAGAGGGCCGGCACCTGGACCGCCGTGATGATCGCCCCGGGCGCCAGCACCGTCTCGCGGTCGGGACGATCACCAGGATCGGTGTAGAGGTCGGTGAGCGCGATCTGCTGCGGTCCGCGCGCCGTTTCGACGTGCACGACAGCTCCGAGTGCGGCAAGGGCGACCGCCATGTCGGACGGGTGCGTGGCGATGCAGTGCTCGGACCCGCCGAGAATGGCGAGGTTGCGGTGATCCCCCTGCCGGGCAGGGCATGCACTGCCGGGTTGGCGCTTGTTGCACGGCTTGGTGACGTCCTGGAAGTAGGCGCAGCGGGTGCGCTGCAGAAGATTGCCGCCCACCGTTGCGACATTGCGCAGTTGCCCCGAGGCCCCGGCCAGTAAGGCCTGGGAGAGCAGCGGGAAAGACTGCCGGACGGTCGGATGCACTGCGAGGTCGGAGTTGCTCGCTCCTGCGCCGATGCGCAGTACGCCGTCCTGTGCGGTGATGTCGCGTGAGAGCAGGCTGGTGACGTCCACCAGCAGATCGGGCTGCTCGACGCCGAGCTTCATCAGGTCGACGAGGTTGGTGCCGCCACCCAGGTAGCGGGTATTCGGTGCGTCGGCAAGAGCCAGCGCATCGGCCGTATTCGCCGGCTGCTCGTAGCTGAACTGCCTCATGGGGCAACGTCCGCTATCGCGGAGACGATGTTTACGTAAGCACCGCAGCGGCAGATGTTGCCACTCATTCGCTCGCGGATCTCGGCAGCGTCGAGTCCGATCGCGTCGCGCGCCAGGTCGTCGGTCGCCGCGCTGGGCCATCCACTGAGCGCCTCGTCCAGCATCGCCACTGCCGAGCAGATCTGGCCAGGGGTGCAGTAGCCGCACTGCAGCGCGTCATGGTCAACGAAAGCCTGCTGCATCGGGTGCGGGTCGTCCGGGGTGCCGAGCCCTTCGATCGTCGTGATCTCACGCCCCTGAACCGCAATGGCGAGCAGCAGGCAGGCGTTCGCGCGCCGTCCCTCGATGAGCACCGTGCAGGCTCCGCACTGCCCGTGGTCGCAGCCCTTCTTGGCGCCGGTCAAGCCGAGGTGCTCACGTAGGGCGTCCAGGAGGGTGGTCCGGTTGTCGAGCTCGAGATCATGGTCGTCGCCGTTGACGCGAAACGTCATCCGGCCAGACGTCGCGCCTAGCGTCATGCGGTGGACCTACCCACCGGCGTTCACGAACCAAACACCGCACGGTGCGGAGCTCAACGCTCGGCGTGGCAGGTCCGTTCAGCGCGGGCAGCAGGTACCAGACCGAAGATCAACACCGTGAGCAGGGTCGTGGTGGTGATCGCGACGGTCAGCGTCGTAGCGACGTCGAGCACGCACTGGTAGGCGTCGAGCGCGCTCTAGCGCTGGGTGAACGCGATACCGAGGAGGAAGGCGAACAGCACCTAGACGCCGGTCTGCGCGACCCGCACTTCGTAGAGCAGTTCGCTGTAATTGCGGTCGAGTCGCTCGGCCTCGGATTCCGAACGCGAGTAGTGGTCGGCCTCGTGGGGGGGCTCGTTCGGCATGTCGGACCTCACTCGTCCGCGAGGGCGCGACCGTAGCGCGCCCGGACACGCTCACGCATGTCCTCGTTCTCGCTGGACACCGGTTGGATGAAGAATTCGTCGATCTGCGCAAAGGTCTCCCGTAGATCCTTGTCGATGCGGGCGCACGCATCCTCGAGCTCGCCTGCGGTGACGGCGTTGACGAAGTCGGCCCGGACACAGACCAGGACTCGTCCCGCACCGGTCTGCATGGTCAGCATGTCGACGATGTCGTCGATCTCGTCCTGCGCCTCGAGCCGCTTCTCAATCGCTCTCAGCAGTCGGGTGTCGGCCTGCCGGCCGATCAGCAGTTCCTGGCAGGCCCGGGCCAGCACGAAGGCAACTATCAGCAAGAGCGCGCCGATGCCCAGCGACGCCAGCCCGTCCCAGATCGCCGAACCGGTGAGCTGGTGAAGCCCGACGCCGGCGGCGGCGATCGTGAGTCCGATCAGCGCAGCGGAGTCCTCCATGGCGACGCTGTTCGTCGTCGGGTCTTCGGGCGTGCGCATGAGGCTGAGCAGCGAGCGGTGCTGATCCCGCGACTGCTTGCGTACCTGCCGGATCGCCTGGTTGAACGAGATGGCCTCCAGCACGAAGGCCAGCGCGAGCACCGGGTAGTTGATCCAGAGTTCACCGCCCTCTTTCCCGCTGCCGAGGATGGTGTGCAGACCCTGGTACACCGAGAACGCCGCGCCCGATACGAAGATCGCGCCAGCAGCCAGCAGGGACCAGAAGTAGCGCTCCTTGCCGTATCCGAACGGATGCAGGCGATCGGCGGGACGGTCCGAGCGCCGCAATGCCACCAGCAGCAGGATCTCGGTGGTCGAGTCGCCGACCGAGTGGGCGGCCTCGGACAGCAGGGCGCCGGATCCGGAGATCAGCCCGGCGATTAGTTTCAGGACGCCGACCGCGAGGTTCGCGGCAAGCGCGAGCAGGACAGTGAAGGTCCGCTCACCGCCCTTGTCCGGCGTGTCGCCATCGTCCTTCACGGACAGTCCATACCCACCAGTCGCGCGACGTACCGGTTTCGTGGGTTGATCGGCATGGAACGACCATCGCATGACAGCTGATCGCAGTGGCAAGCCCTTCGTTGGACCGGCCGGTCGGGTTCCCGACCGCGCGCTGGCCTCGACCGTGAACGGCTGTACCTGACCAACGCCGTCAGGCACTTCCGGTGGCAGCCCGCGCACGCGGTAAGCGCCGCCTGCACCGGCAGCCGTCCACCACGCACGTCCGCGCCTGCCAACCGTGGCTGGCGGTCGCGCTACAAGTCGTGCAGCCTGCAGTCCATGTCGCGCTCGGAGCGGTCGCGGCGCGTTCGCCGATCGGCCCTCGATTCCGGCTGACCGAGCATCGTGGTGCGCGACCGCCTCGGCCGCCCGAACAGCGCGACTTCGCGAAGTCCACCGTCGCGGTCGAAGTGGTGTTCGCCACGCCGCATCCGTCCGCGGTACTCCGCGGCGACGAGGACCAGCACGTCGACCTGTACTGCGGACTCGTCCAGGATCTGCAGCTCGCCGCTGCCGCCTGAGCGGAACCGATGGCGTTGTCGGCGTGCGTGCTAATCTCTAGACTCGGCCCACTTCGGTGGGCCGGACGCATGCACGGCGCCGCTAGCTCAACTGGCAGAGCAGCTGACTCTTAATCAGCGGGTTCGGGGTTCGAGTCCCTGGCGGCGCACACAGCCCCCGGATTAGCGGAGATGTGTGTTCCTGCGCTACTTCGCCTCGGGCGGTTTCGAGCAGATCTACGTTCACCGGGTCAGCAGGTTCGACACCGGCGGCTCCATCAGCCAGGCTGCGTTGCTCGACCTCCTGTTCCGGCGCGGACGCCGTCGCGCGCGGAAGTTGGCGGAGGATCTCGGCGGCAGCTCGATGCTGCGGGTCGGTGATGGTCTGGTGCTTGGCCCAGCATCGCCGGTGCGGCGACGGTTGATTCTGCTGCCCCTGCTGGGCGAGATGGACGGCCCGATACAGATCGATCGTATTCGGCACGCACCCGACCCGATTCGTGATTCGAGGTACTGCTCACTTTGGTGGCGAGCGGTGCGCGTCTGTCATGGGGGTGCGCCATGAATCGGAGTCGAGCACCTGGAACCGGCGTCCGCTGATGTCGGCGGGGTGCGAGGCTGAGGGTTCCGCAGTGACGGGCAGTGGGTTATGCCACGCCGATCAGGATGCGCGACGGCCGCAGCCACCGCATGAGCGGGACGAGCCGACTCTGCGGGATCGCGACTCTAGTCAGCGTGTAGTCCCCGTAGGTCGGCCCGTAGTAGGAGGGCGTGTAATACACCGGGTACTGAGGCGCCGCGTGCACCGGGGCCGGGAGCTGCTGAACGACGACTGTCCTGGTCGGGGCGGGCTTCGGTGCCTGCACTGTCCTGGTGACCACAGATGGTGACGGGGCTGGGGTCGGGGTGTAAGTGACCGATGACGGTGAAGCTGTGACGGTCACGGCTGCTGCGACTGGATGGGACGAGCATCCTGTCATTGCGGCCGCCAGCGCTGCCGAGGCGATCAAAGTCGGCACAAGGTACTTCATCAAACTCCTTCTTGTGAAACTCGTATGGTTGGTCCGTTGGCTCAGGTGTGCTGGGCCGGGCGACGAAGCGCCGACACCCCGGGGCCCCATGCCCCGCGAGGGCGACGAAGGACCAAACGGACTTGGTCAGCGCCTCGCGGGTCGAGTCCATCGCCGACGCCGGACTCGGCGAGCAGCCCTTCGCGGGCGTGGCTAGCCTCCATGCTCACGCCGCCCGAGGCGTCCGCGGTCAGTCACAACAGCGTCAGCGACACTTCCTCATGACTCGCCAGGTCCAGCGTAAGTTGCTGACCTTCGAGTGGTCCGCTCTTCGCGCTGAACGGTCGTTGCGACATGTATCGGTGCCTTCCGCAGATGGAGTCTCAAGCACCTTCATCGGCCGGCACGTCAAAACGTGAGCGCGACCTCAGATTGTCGCGACGGTGAAGTACCCGCCGAAGTTTTCCGGTTGGGAGCATGCGCGACGCGGTGTGCTCCGGATGGAGCCTTACCCGCTTCGCGGCGGTCGCCGAGCAGGCGAACTCGGATAGCCAAATCCTCGCCCGGACGTTGCCCACCATCACCGACGAGATGATGCACGCTCGCCTGAGCGCGGCAAAGTCCTACACCGCGATCGTGCTGCGGACGACTGCTACGTTCGCTCGCCCCGACGTCGACCAACTCGTGTGGGAACACGGTCGCCGCAATATGGCGCTGTCAGACACAGGACTGCTGTCGATCGTGCTGCCCGTAAACGACGACACCGGGCTCGCCGGCTTCGGGATTTTCGCGCTCCACCCGAGGAGACCGCGACGGTGATGGACGCCGACCCAGGCGTCCGCGCCGGCATCTTCGCCTACGACGCCCACCCGGTGCGCGGCTTCCCAGGATCCGCGTTGCCCTACCTCGGCCAAAACCGCCGACCGCACCTTCCGCGATGGGATCGACCCGGTCGGTGGCCGTCAACGCACGTCGTATCGGCGGTGCAAGCGGCCAAGATTAACTGTTCTTCGGCGACATAGCCCACGTGTCTCCGAGCCCCACCAGTCGCGCCGGTGCCGTCCACACAGCTCTCGCCGCGAGTCAGGGTCCCCCGAAGACCGTCCTGCAGATTTCGGCTGCCGCGCAGAACGACTGGCGGCCAGCTCTGGCTTGCGCTTGGCTGACTGCTGAGCTCAGTCATTACGAGGTCGGGATCAGATCCCGTTGCCCTGTTCAGTAGGGCAGTTGGATGTCGGCGTAGACGGGGTTGTGATCGGACGGGATGACGCCGAGGAACTTGCCCTGGTACAGGTTGAGTAGTTCGCCCCAGCCGGCGACGGCGATGCCCCCGGTGACGAACTGCCGGTCGGCGCTGCCGCCCAGGGCAGGGGTCGGCGTGTAGAGGTTGATGCTCGCGTATTGGGCGCTGGTGTGGTAGCGGGCGGCTGCGAAGGTGTCGGTGGTGAGGTTGCGTTGCATAGCCAGACCAGGGGTGTCGGTGGTTTCCCACCGTCCGGGCCAGGAGTTGGTGTCGCCGCCGTAGACGATCGAGGTGACCTGATGGTACTTGGCGTACGCCTTCGCGTCGGTGATCATGGTATCGGTTTCGACGCGGCGTTGCGCGTCGTAGACAGGGCCGCGCACCGAGTCCAGGTGCGGGGTGACGTACAGGAACGTCGCGCCGGTGCTCTTGGTACGCAGTAGCTGGTAGGTCGCGGTGTGCGCGTAGCCGAGCTGCCAGCACCCGCCGGTCCCGACCTGGCTGATGGTAGAGCGCCGGTAGATGACGTAGTTGCCGCCGTTGTTCGGGCCGGGGTCGCTGTTGGCGACCGCGTAGTCGCTGCCGAGCCCGTTCGCGATGGAGTTGACCTGCAACGTGAACGGGGCGCGGCTAACCACCGGCCCGGCTTCCTGAATGGCGATAACGTCCGCGTTGGCTCCCCGCAGCAGCGCGACCTGGCCGGGGCGGCGCTGCCACCACGACGGCTGATGCAGCGTCGCGTGAATCGGGGACCCGTCGAACGTCGAACTCAGCGAGTTGTAGGTGGCCGTCCGAATCTGCTGCACCGCGGTCACCGGGGTCACCGACACCGCGGCACTGTAGGGAGACGTGGTGGTGCCGGTGCGAGACCGGATCCGGAACCAGTAGGGCCGGCCGCGCACCAGCCCGGTCGGGGTGAACCGGTGCGTGTCGTCGCTGGTCACGTAGCTGTAGATGCGGGTACTGAACGCGGCGTCGGTGGCCTGTTCGATCGTGTACCCGCTCGCCGCCGGGGACGTCCAGGTGAGGTAGGTGCCGTCGGTTCCGGCGTGCCCGGTCAACCCGGTCGGGGTGCTCGCGGCCAGGTACGCCTGATGGAAGGCACTAGACCAGCGCACATACGGGCCGTTGATCGTCGCGACGCGGTAGTAGAACGGCGCAGCGGTGTAGCTCAGATTCCGCACCGTCACCGAGGGGGTCGCCGACCAGCCGCCGACTCGACGGGTGGTCGCCTTGTTGATGTTGACCATCCAAATGTCGCTGGCCAGGGTGGACGCGGCGACCCGGTAGTAGCTCGCGTGCGCCGCGGCGCTGAGGCCGACGGTGAACGAGGTCGGGGTTTGCGCGGTCACCCGGACGCCGGCCACCACACCCGGCCAGTACACGTACGCGTCGGCGTTCGCGACGGGCGGAGATATCGGCACGAGACCGGCTCCAACCAGGGTGGAAATGATCAGGGCAGCACGAATACGCACACGGGACATGGCACAGCTCCACACCGGAAAGGTCTCGTTGTTGAGACCGCGGGGGGTTTTCCGGTTATCCAAACCGTCTCACACGGATTTCACCTGAGCAAAGTGAAACGAGCACCGATTTCGGCCCGCACCGGATCTCGAGCGCGCGGCAGCGGGTATCCGGTGCGGGACCATGGACGACCCTGCGCAGCCTGACGATTTCCGCCCGGACTGGGTTCACATCGAACGGATCCGCGACGCCCGTGGCCGACGCAATCAGCTCCAGGTACGGCCGCGCACACCACTCGCCGCACCCAGGGCGTAGTGCCCAACCGGTAGCGGGACCCACTGGTCCACATCCGCCGAGCCGTCGGGTCGGTACCCGCCCGGATCCGTCGCCCCCACCGGCTACAAATCAGGCTGATGGAAGGCGGTTAGCCGATCGAGGAGATGAGCGTCCACGTCTTCATCGATGACAGCACGGCGAATGGTTACGTCATCGCTTCCGTTCTTGTTCGGACCCAATGCGATGCACGTAACGCGAGGCAACGGCCTCAGCGACCACGCTGCGTCGATTGAGGCATCTCGGGTTCGGGGTAGACGTCTAGGTCGGTCGCCTTGGCGCTGAGCCAGACCGGTCGGCCTTCCACCAGGTCGAGTTCGGCGACGGCGTCGGGGGTGAGGTCGACGAGCGCGGAGGGAGTGCCAGCAATCTGTGCGCGGACACGGTCGGTGAGCAGTTCCAGCCCGGTCACGCTTCCTGGCCAGATGTTGCGAGGGCTGGAGTGGTCGGGCCTCTCGGTGTGCAGCGCGATGGCGTTGGGCCTGAGCGCAATCAGAACGCGGCTACCGGACAGGTCTTCGGACCCGGTGCCAACCGGAGCGACGAGCGTGCCACCGTCGTCGAGCGCGATGGATCCGCTGTCGGTGCGAACGCCTCGATAAAGGTTGAGCCCGACCAGCCGCGCCACGTACTGCGTCGCGGGCCGCCGAGCGACCGCCGCGGGTGTTCCGAGTTGCACGATCCGGCCGTCCTCGATGACCAACAGCAGATCGGTCATGACCATGGCCTCGAGGGGGTCGTGGGTGACGAGCAGGGTTGGGCCGGGAAACTCGGTGAGGTGGCGCCGCAGTTCGGCGCGAATCTCCAGCTTTGTGCGCGCGTCGAGGGCGGCGAGCGGCTCGTCGAGCAAAAGCAAGCCGGGATTCGCTGCCAGCGCTCGGGCAAGCGCTACCCGTTGGGCTTGGCCGCCGGAGAGCTGCGGAGGTTTGCGGGTGGCGAGATTCGTGAGTCCGAGGCGTTGTAGCCAAACGTCTGCGATCTCACGCGATCCGCGCCGTCCGGCCTTGCGGCAGCGCGGGGAAAAGGCGACGTTGTCGCGAACCGTCAGGTGCGGGAACAGCCGATAGTTCTGGAAGACCACGCCGACGGGCCGTTGTTCGGGTGCGATGAAGATGTCCGATCGCGCATCGTCGAGCGTCTCGCCGTCGAGTGTGATGCTGCCGGCGCTCAGCGCGGTCAGGCCGGCGAGGGCGCGCAGCAGGGTTGTTTTCCCTGCACCGTTGGGTCCGATGACGCCGAGGACCTGGCCCGGTTCGAGATTGACCTCGACGTCCAGACGGAACGCGCCGCGTTCGACCACGCCGGTGATCGCCAACCCGGGACGCGCGGGTGTCGTCATGCCGCTGTCGTCCCACGCAGCCAGCGATCGCGCAACGCGGCCAGGACGATCATGGCCACCAGTAGCAGCACCAGGCTCAGCGCGAGAGCGGCCTGCGGGTCCTGCTCGAACGCGTTGTAGATCGCCAGCGGCATGGTCTGGGTGGTGCCGGGGAAGTTTCCGGCGAAGGTGATCGTGGCGCCGAACTCGCCGAGCGCGCGTGCCCAGCACAGGATCGACCCGGCAAGCAGGGACGGCCCGATGGCCGGCAGGGTGATTCGGGCGAAGACGGTCAGCCGCGAGGCCCCCAGGGTGACAGCAGCTTCTTCGAGGTCGCGGTCAGCAGTGCGCAGCGCGCCTTCGACGGTGACGACGAGAAACGGCATCGCGACAAAGGTCTCGGCGACGATCACGCCCGGCGTGGTGAACGGCAGTGTGACGCCGAACCACCGGTCCAGGTAGCGGCCGAGCACGCCATTGCGGCCGAGGGCGAGAAGCAGCGCGATGCCGCCCACCACGGGCGGCAGGACCAGGGGAAGGGTGACGAGCGCACGCACGAGCCCGATGCCGGGGATGTGGATGCGCGCCAGCGCCCAAGCCAGCGGAACCCCCAGTAGCAGGGACGCGGCGGTCGCGGCGGTGGCGCACTCGATCGACAGCCGCAGGGCCGTCAACACCTCGCTCTCGGACAGCAGCCGGCTTAGCCCGCGCCACGGCGCGCGGGCGAGCATGCCGAGCAGCGGCACGAACAGAAACGCGAATCCGATGAGCGCCGGCGTGGCGATCACAGCCGGAGCGCGACGCCGTTCCGCGACACGCCGCTGGCTGCGCGTCCTCGTGCCTCGGGACCGGGTCAGGGGTTCCCGAACCCGTCCGCGGTGAGGACCGACGCTCCGGCGGGCGAGAGCACATAAGCGACGAAGGCTTTCGCGCCCGCCGAGTTCGGCGCCTTCGTGAGCGCGGCGATCGGGTACTCGGTCGATGCGTTAGTGGCGGCGGGAATCTGGATCCCCTTGACCTTGGTGCCGGCAGCACGCACGTCGGTCACGTAGACGACGCCGGCGTCGACCTCGTTCAGCTCGACCTTGGCCAGTGTGGACTTGACGTCCGGTTCGCGGCTCACCGGCTTGACGGTGAGCTTGGCCTTTGCGAACACTTTCGCCGCGGTCGCGCCGCACGGTACCTGCAGCTGGCATAACGCCACCTTGACGCCGCCCTTGGCCAGATCAGCGACACGGGCGATCTTGGCCGGGTTGCTCGGGGGCACCGCGATTTCCATCACGTTCTTGACGAAGTTCGTCGGCGCGGACGCGCCGCCGGCCTTTACTACCAAGTCCATGTTCTTCGTTGATGCCGAGGCGAACACGTCGGCAGGAGCGCCCTGGCCGATCTGGGTAGCGAGCGCCGAACTCGCATCCAGGTTGATCTTGACTGTGCTTCCGGGGTGCGCGGCCTCGAACTGCTTCGCGATGGTGCCGAACGCCTCCTTGAGTGAGGACGCCGCGAACACGTTGATCGTGCCGCTGACGCCGCCCGCGGAAGATGACGACGAACTGCCGCCGCCGGGGGCGGGGCTCGACGGCGAGGCTTTCTTGCTCGACGAACATCCGCCGATGGCTGTGGCGGTAGCGATGGCCAGAACGGTCAGGGCAGTCGTACGGCGGTGCATGGGGACTCCTCAGCGTGGACGTAAGGTGCGGATGATCTGAATGCGCGCTACCCCATCCGGCCGGAGCGGTGTTCAGGAACTTCGACGACGACGCTGGTGGCTTTCACCGAAGCGACGGCGATTACGCCGGGCTCGAGGTCGAGCTCATCGGCGGCCTCGCGGCTCATCAGGGACACGATGCGGTGTGGGCCGGCTTGCATATCTACCTGGGCCATCACGGTGTCCCGCACCACCCTGGTCACCAATCCGACGAAGCGGTTACGGGCGGATTCCCCGACTACCGGCCGGGCCTTCGGGCGATCGGCGCTCGCCGCGAGCTCTTGGGCGAAGTGCGCAAGATCAGGCCCGTCGATCACCCGGCGTCCGGCTTCCTCGGACGTCGGGATGCGACCGGCATCAGCCCAACGCCGCACCGTGTCGTCGCTGACGCCAAGCAGATCGGCTGCTTCCCGGATGCGAAACGTCGGCACGGCTACGAACGATAACCGCAGATACGGCGCGAAGCCAGACACAGTTCGGTATCCAAGGTAGAAACACCGCCAGTCCATCCGAACTTGCGCACATGAACGGCGCTTCGAGCTGCGGCTACGAACGTGCCGTCTCGAGCCACGTGACGGACATCTCAGCGTTCGTAGCCTGGCGGGCATCCGCGGAGCAGACCCGCACCGCCGTCTCGGCTTGCGGCACGCCTGCGCACCGCAGACGCAGTTGCGGCTTGGGACTCGAACACTCCCCGCCGGATACCGCTCGGGAAGCTGGCTAGCGTGACGGGAAGGTCCATATCAACGGAGGAACCATGCGCCTGTCAGCCCGAAACCAGCTCACCGGAACCGTCGCCGCGATCGATCTCGGATCCGTCATGACGATCGTGAAGATCGATCTTGACGGTGGGCAGCAGATCACCGCCTCGGTCACCAAGGACGCGGTGCAGGAGCTGGGCCTCGCCGTCGGCTCAGCTGTCACCGCAGTTATCAAGTCGACCGAGGTCATGGTAGGCGTCGAGTAGCCCCGCGGGAGACCAGTGCGGAGCCAACCGATCGACACCGACGCCAAGCGCGCGGAAGCCTTCGCGTGCGGGTGGCAAGGCCAGCTCGACGGCGTCCCTGAGTCGCTCGGAAGCGACAGTTATGTCCCTGCACGGGGCATTCAGCACGAGGGTGCCCCACCCGGTTGGGGGTCACGCTCGCGCCCTGAGTTGTCCCGGCTCTCGCGCCGACTTACAGTCATCTCGTCGTCGGGCTGATCGGGGGAGCTTGGCGGGAGACGACCCAAGTCCTTGTGAGCGGCGGGTCGTTCGATGATGGTAGGGCGGCGCCCCCACGCCAGTTTCCGGGGGGGAACCAGTGAAGATTGTCGCTGCTAGTTGTGTCGGTATCCGCCGGCGCCGCTTCGTACTCGGTCGCCGACGATGACCGAGACGTTGATCCCGCCGCGCATCGCGGCGTGCAGCGCTCGCACAGTGCGAGCTGGCGGTAACGACCACCACGTTCCCGTCGGGACGACGGTCGAGAGCGAGTCCAGCATCGAGATGGAGTGGCAGTTCGGCGCCTGCATGTACTGCGAGCAGCCGATCTCCCGGTTCCGCCTCCTGAGCGGCGGGACCTGGTTCGACCGCTGGGGCAACTTCGAGGAGTCCGCGTACCTCATTCCCGGAAGCGCCCCCTGACCCAGGAGCGAAAGTGAGTCGATGATTCACGAGCGGGCGGTGCTCTCGCGGACGACGAGCCGGTAGGGCGGGAACACCTCCTGCGGCTCGTCGGGCGTTGTGCCGGATGCCCGCAGCAACCAGCTGCTCGTGCCCGCGCTCGCCGCCGGTCTTGGCGATGAGCACGGTCAGCCCGTGCCGCTCACCCGCGTCGGCGGGCTCAAGGGGCGACGATCCGGCGCGCGCTGCTGCCGCTCGAAGCAGTGATCCTTACGG
>JALZAI010000383.1 GCA_030948475.1 Actinomycetota bacterium | reverse complement strand
GTCGCGAAATGTCGGCGTGTAGAGCAGGACGGTCTTGTCGAGCGGCAGTTCGAGCTTGCGGCGCAGCTCCGCGGTTTCCTCCGCCGTCGCGCGCACCAGCCGATCGTTGCGCGGGTACCCCGTTTCGAGGGTGATGTACGCGCAGGGGTAGGACCGCTCCCATACCTGTGTCGAGAACCGGTTGGACGACACCAGGAAGTCCCACCGGTCGCAGCGCTCGAGCAGCTTGGTGAAGCTCATCCCGGCGGCACCCACGGGGAACTCGCGAAGGTCGAGCCCCATCTTCTTCAGCGGCGTGCCGTGCTGGGTCTGCACGTGCACGGTTCCGGGCCGCTTGACGATGTTGTCCCGGAAGTTGACGTTGTTGACGAAGTACTTGGCCCGCGCCATCAGCCGGTAGTACGCCGGGCTGTCCACCTCGACGTAGTCCACACCCTCGGGCATGACCTCCACCCGGCTCTTCTTGACCACCCACACGCCCCGGATGTGCGGTGCGAGCCGCTTGGCCTCTTCGTAGATCGCGCCGGGGTTGCAGCCGTAGCCGGCGTACCAGTACGCGGCGTACACGGCGAGGTTCTCGTCCACGGGCTTGCGGAGCTCGGCCTCGTACGCGGCCCGAATGAGCTTGCGCTTGCTGGCGATCCACCCGAGCTTGGTCGCGCGGCGGGTCTTGGCCGCTCGGACCTTACCGCGCCGCACGATCCGGCCGCCGAGCCGCGCTGCCTCGAACATCGCGTAGTCATCGTGCGCTACAGCGCGCAGCTTGACGCCGCGCGGACCTCCCGGCAGCTGATAGCCGGGGGGCTTGTGCGTCCGGTACTGCACAGCGAGCCGGTCGAAGAACTCGCGACGTAGCGACGCCGGGATGCGGTCCTCGCTGCCCATGATCGTCAGAATGTGATCGAGCATCCGCCGGAACAGGAATGGGCGCCACGACTCGAGTTCGTGATGCGAGTCCAGAAATCCGAGGACGAGGTCGTACTGGTCGAACACGTCGAAGTGCTTGCGGTTCTGACTACGCAGGATGTTGCCGTGGCGGCGCTGCCGGTAGTGGTAGCAGACCCGGTCGAGCACGGCGATCGTGTGCGCGGCGAGCATCGTCGGATAGGTCCAGGGCAGGTCCTCGTAGTAGCCGGTGGGGAACCGGAAGCCGTGCGCACCGACGTACTCGCGCTTGTACGCCTTGTTCCACACCACCATGAGCAGCTCGAGCAGCTCCGGATGGTCCTCGGCTCGGAACACGCCGTCGCCGGCATTGGCCAGCGAGTCGGCGAGCAGATTGCGGCTCACCCGGCCGGTCCAGTAGGTGCGGGCATAGTCGAAGATCAGCACGTCCGGCTGGCGCGTCTCATCGACCCGCTCAGCGATCGCGGCCAGCGCACCCGGCGTCAGCTCGTCGTCGCTGTCGACGAAGAGCAGGTAGCTACCCTGCGCCTGCTCGACGCCGGCGTCGCGGGCCGGGCCCAGACCAACGTTGTGCGCGAGATGAGTGACGTGAATGCGGGAGTCCATGCCCGCGTATACGTCGAGAATCTCCCCGCTGCCGTCGGGTGACGCGTCGTCGACGGCGATGATCTCCCAGTCGGCGAAGGACTGACCGAGGATCGAGTCCAGACAAGCTCGCAGATAGGCGCGCACATTGTGAACAGGCACGATCAGACTGAACACCGGGCGCTCACTCGTGGGCAGCACCAAAGGTCAACTTCCGGACGGCACGGAATAGGATTCGCGCAGGTATCCCCACTGCTTGCTGATATCGAGCAATACCTCGGGGATCTCCTCATCCGAGGGCAACGGTCGAGCGGGCTGCACCTTGCCAGATTTGATGTTGGAGCTCCAATCGCCGAGCCCGGTGACGAAGCTCGGGCCGGCCTCGCCGTAGTTGACCATGCTCGATTCCCACTCGACGCCGAGGAACTCACAGATCCGCCGGGTCTCGCGCTCCGGATCAGTAGTGACGTCCTCGTAGCGCACGGTCAGGCCGCCCTGCTCGGTGCGAGCGGCCTGCACCTCGGTGAGGTAACCGTTGATGTCAGCGGCCGCCTGCTCCCGCGTCCAGTGCTTGCGCGCCTTGTTCCACGAGTCGGTGATCGACAGCGGGTGCCGGAGCAGAAAGATGAACTGCGCGTCGGGCCAGCAGTCGAGAATGTCGCGCCAGATGAAGGCATCGCTCGGGGTCTTGTTCACCAGTACCGACTTGCCCGAGCGCATCAGCTCGCGGTGCAGCAGGCGGTCCCACAGCAGGTGCTGCAGCCCGCGCCGGTCCAGACCCAGCTCCCAGACCGCCTGTACCGCGTACTTGTACGGGATGTGCACCTGCAACTCGCGCAGGTGCACCTCGTGCGGGGAGAAGATCTGCGAGTGCGCGTTGAGCATGGCGCGGATCAGCGTCGAGCCGGAGCGGACGCTGGACAGGATGAACGTGGGCCGTACCAGGAGGCGCTCGCCGCTACCCTCGCGAGCTGTCTGCATCGCCTGCGCAGACACCATGGGGGGTGGTGGCACGGCCTCCGCCGGGTTTGCAGCGCGGCTGATCTGGTAGCCCGTCGCTCGCGTGAAGGCGTGCGAGATTTCTCGTTTCACGCGCACCTTCATGGCAACCACGATGGACAACGCTACCGGAACCGGACGCGCGTTCAGCGCACGAGAGGCAGCCGCTCCGGGTACTTCGCGCTCTCGTAGGCGACTCGGTAGCTGTCGCTGATGTGGCCGATGTCAAGGGCCCACTTGCCGACCGCGCCGAGGTCGGCCGCAAGGATCGTCCCGGCCGGGCCAAGCGAGATCAGGTAGATGTCCGCCGCCGGAGCACGGTCCACCCGTTCCCGCACGCGGGGCAGGTCGTCGAACGCATCCTTGGGCAGCGAGTAGATGTAGCGCACCTGCTTGAGGTTGTCGAACAGCGCCGGTACCAAGTCGAAGCGCGAGCCTTTGCCGGTGATGATGCATGCGGTGCAACCGTCCCAGAGCTTGCGCCAGGCGTGTAAGGCGCCGGGACGCGCGGCCTCGAAGAACAGCGGCCGCGAGACGTGGGTGAGCCCGAACTGCGGAACCTGGCTGGCGAGCATCTTGAACTCCGGCCAGAGATCGGCCCAGACACCCGACCAGTAACTGCCGCGGTACACGTGCGGGAAGCCGATGAGCACCTTTTCCCGGTACTTCTGCTCGGTGAACAGGCCCATGAGCGCCTCGCCGAGGGCCAGCGAGTTCTTCTGGAATCCCAGGTTGTAGTCGCGGCGCAGCATCAGACGCATCTCACCGTCGCCGTAGCGGGCGAAGCTGAGCCGCTCGCTCGAGATCTTGTCCAGGGTCTCGAAGAAACCTAGCCGACGCTCGGCGACGAACTGATCGACTTCGGCCAGGGTGGGCGCGGCTGCCGCCTGCAGCAGCGAGTTAAGGGTTCGACGCTGCTCGCGTAGCTCCCACCGAATACTGGTCAACACATCGTGGATTGCCGGGTCGCTCGTCGGCGGCGCCGTGGCGGCGGCGCGTACCCGCGAGCGCATTCGCTGCACCGCTGACCTCAGCCGAATCGATGCGTCGCGCTTGTTCACCACAGATTCACCACAGGTGTAGAGCCTTCCGTGTCACAGGGCGGTGCCCATAGGCTGCGTCTCGCGCCAGCCTAGAGGCACCGTCCTGTGGCCCACGGGTCCGCAGCCGTCACGGTTCAGACGCGGCTTACCAGTTGCACTGTGCGGTGGGCCCGTGGCCCCAGTGGACGCAGCGACCGATCCGCACGTCGCGGAGGGTCGACAGGTCCACCTCGTTGTTGGCGTCGGACAGGATCGGATACGGCGCCGGGGTCCAGTACAGGTTGTGTGCTGTGTTGGCGCGGTGGTAGGTGCGGATGTTCACGCGCACCGTGTCGTGTGCCTTGAGAACCCACCAGTACGGGAAGACGAAGTTGTACGGCCAACTGCGCAACTGCAGGTGCCCGAGGCTCACCCGGTGCGACGCGTAGTTGTGCACGTCGATGTACTCCCGGTTCGTGTGCGCACCGCTGCGCGGGCCGACGCGGCTGATCGACAAGCTGCTCTGGGACGGGTCGGAGCAATACAGGACGCACGGGTAGGTGTTCCAGGCCCGGAAGTCGCCCTGCGGGTCGAGCAGGAACGCGCCGTCACCCATGCCGGCCGACTTGCCGTAGCTGGTGGTCGCGACCTGGTCGAAGATCGACCCGGACAGGTCCCAATAGAAGTCTTGACCGTGCCGGGAGCCGTAGCCGGTGTGCACCCGCAGCTCGGCGCCGGGTGCCAGCCAGGTGTGTCCGGGGAACCGGAAGACCTTGGGTCCGCTCTCGCGGACATACCAGCCGGACAGGTTGACCCAGCCGGCGCCACCTTCGTTGTGCACGATCACGTACTCGTCGTTGCGGTTGGCGTTGCTGGTGTCGTCGCCCGAGTTGGCGTCCCAGTGGACGTAGACCCGCAAATGCGCCGACTGCTCGGGACCGTAGCCGCAGTAGGACTTGTTCCACACGTTCCAACCGTGCAAAGCCGCGTAGTCGGCGAGGCGGTGGTAGTCGAGGTTATGCACGTCCTCGGGGTTCATCGGGAACCAGATGACCTGTCCGCCCTGGATCATCGCCCGTTGGACGTTGACCCAGCGTCGGCTCTTGTGCTGGTAAGCCCATACCGTGCGCAGCCGCCGTCCACCGTTCGCGGATCGCTGGAACTTCGAGGCTAGGTGGACGTAGCTGCCCACCGGCTCGAGTTGCTGGAGCCGCCGGGTGGCCGCCGGGCCGTGGCACCAGTTCCGGCCGCTAGAGTGGCCGCCGAGGTTGTGCATGGTTTCGGTGGCCTGGACGTCGATGAGTCGGACCGGCTGTTTGGTTCCGGTGCCGTCGCCCCAGATGTTGACGTAGGGCGTGTCGCCGTCGGAGAGCTGGACGACTCGTCCGGCTTCCCAATTGTGTTCGACGCTCGTCGACGCTGACACTGCGTCGCTCTGTTGAACCAGGGTCACCGCCGAGGCCGCTGACGCTGCTAGTACTAACCGGATGAGTCGATTTTTTCGACGATGCCGCATGTGTTAGCTATCGGGTGGCCACCGCCGAAATGAAGTCGGCGACCAGTTTGTCCACCAAGTCTGGTTTCAGCATTAAGTCCAGGTGTTCGAGGATGGTGTACCGGTCCGGGCGGGTGGACGGCGCCAGCTCGACCGCCCTGGCGAACTGCGCAGCGGACAGATCCAGGTCCGCCGGTGTGCGGGGCAGGCTATGGCGGGCAAGGGTCTCCGCGAGCTGCGCGAACCCCGCCTCGTCCGCGCGCAGGTAGGTCGTGAACAACGCCCCGACCCCGGCCAGCTCGCCGTGGGTGCTGGTGCCTGGGTACAGCTGGTCGACCGCGTGGATGATCTCGTGGTCGCCTCCGCTGCACGGACGGCTGGACCCGGCGACCGACATGGCCAGGCCGGACAGCACGAGCGCCTCGGCGAGGACGGTGAGGAACGGTATCGAGTCGATGCCGTCGGTGCGATGCAGGACCGCCTCGGCCGCGGTCCGGGCGAAGGCTATTGCCAGGCCGTCGACCGGCTCGCCGCGTTCTCGGTGGGCGAGCAGCCAGTCCTCGACCGCGGAGAGGTTGCTGACCGCGTCCCCGATGCCCGCGCGCACCATCTGCGCGGGCGCCTCGCGGACGAAGTCGAGGTCCACCACGACCGCCAGCGGCGTCGCTACTCCGAACGAACCCTTGCCCCCAGCGTGGATCAGCGAACTGACCGGTGAGGCGAGCCCGTCGTGGGCGAGGTTGGTCGCGACGGCGACCATCGGCAGGGCGATGCCGGTCGCTGCGTATTTTGTGACATCGAGGGTACGACCGCCGCCGATGCCGACGACCGCGTCGTAGGAGCGACTGCGCAGCTTGCCCTGCAGCTCGAGCGCGGCCTCGACGCTGCCGCCGGCGACCTGGAACACGTCGGCGTTGGACAGCGACGCGCCGATCAGCTCGACGATGCGCTCGCCCTGGCCCGCACCCACGGCGACCGCGACCCGCCCGTCACTGGAGATGCGCCGGTCGCTGAGCATCTCGCCCAGCCCGGCAACCGCGCCCGCCCTGATGTCGATGAACAGCGGGCTGGTCAACATCCTGGTCAGTAATGGCACGCGATCTCCCGGGCTCGGGCAAGATCGTCGTGGTCGTCGACCTCCACCCAGGACGTCCCCCCCACGCTGGCGTAGCCGATCTCGCCGCCATGGTCGGCGTAGGTCTGGTAGCCGTCCTCGTAGTACAGGTCGGGGTCGCGCCTCCAGGTCTCCTCGAGCGCATTCGCGAGCGCGTCGCCGGCAGCGGCAGGGATGTAGGTGGCACCGATGTATTCGCCGAACGCCTGCTCCGGGGCCATCACCTTGGTGATTCGCGACAGGTAGCCATGGCGGTCGAAGACGGTCTTCATCTCCTCCGCGCCTAGTTTCTTGGCGTCGTCGATGGCGAGCACGACCCGCTCGCCCCGGGCGGCCAGCATGGTGTGCTCGACGCTGATGGGGTGAACGGTGTCGCCGTTGAGCAGCAGGACTTCCTTGCCGAAGTGCTCGCGGGCCAGCCAGAGCGAGTAGCAGTTGTTCCAGTCCTCGGCGCGGTCGTTGTGGACGAGGACCAGGTCGACGCCGTGGCGCTGTTCGAGTTCGCGCTGGCGTTGTTCGATCGTTTCGGCCCGGTAGCCCACCACGATGACGACCCGGCGCAGCTCGACCGCGGCCAGGTTGCGCAGCGCGATGTCGAGGATCGTGGTGTCGCCGTCGACCGGCGCGAGTGCCTTCGGCACGGTGTCGGTGATCGGACGCAACCTCCGGCCCGCGCCGGCGGCGAGCACCATCCCGATCACGCACTACCTCCTGCGACGAGCCGGACGCGGACTTCTCACCGTAGCCAATCAGGCATCGAGGAATACGCGCCGCACGACTCGCTCGGCCGCGTGCCCGTCGTCGAACTCGCAGAACCGGCGCGCGAACTGCGCGCGCGCCCGGGTCGCGCGCGCATCCCGATACCGCCCGGACAGCAGCGCGTCCACCAGGCCGTTGGGAGTCGTCTCGACAACCCCCGGCGGTCCGGCGAGCAGGTCGTAGCTCACCCCGCGAACCCGTACGTAGCTGTCCCAGTCCTCGGCGTAGATCACGATCGGACGGTCCAGGTTGGCGTAGTCGAACATGACCGACGAGTAGTCGGTCATTAGCACGTCGGCCGCGAGCAGCAGGTCCTCGAGCACTGGATACGTGGACACGTCGCGCAGCGCAGCCCGCTCGACCAAGCGGCTGAGACGCTCGTCGGACGACGTGAGGTAGTGCCCGCGGACGAGGACGGTGAACTCGGCTCCGATGCGCTCACACAGGGCCTGCAGGTCCAGCGCGGGGCCGAATCCGCCGGGCGCCCAGTCGCGGAAGGTCGGCGCGTACAACAGCACGGTCTGCTCCGGGCGCAAGCCGAGCGCGCTGCGCACCGTGGCCACGTCCTGCGGGGTGGCGTTGACCAGGCGGTCGTTGCGCGGCAGCCCGAACTCGAGTACCTGGTAGCTGCCCGGGTAGGAGCGTTGCCACACCTCGGTCGAGTGACGGTTGGCCGAGGTCAGGTAGTCCCAGCGCGCCACATGCTGGAGCAGTCGTGCGAAATCCATGCCCTGGGCCGCGACCGGGTGCTCGCGCAGGGCTAGACCCATCGACTTGAGCGGGGTGCCGTGCTGGGTCTGCAGATGGATCGTGCCGGGGCGTTTTCGGATCACGTGCGGGAAGTTGACGTTGTTGACGAAGTACTTCGCGCGCGCCATCAGTCGCAAGTAGGCCAAGCTGTCTGACCTGACGAACTCGACGCCGGGCGGCATCGCCGCGGCCAGCTCGGGGGCGACCACCCACACGCCGCGCAGGTGCGGGGCGAGTTCGCGCGCCGTCGCGTGAATCGCCGCGGGACTGCACGCGTAGCCGCGGTACCAGTAGGCGGCGTACGCGACGAGGTCGTCCTGGATCGGTCGGCGCAGCTGCGCCTCGTAGTAGAGCCGGGTCAATGCCTTGCGGCCGAATGCGGTGACCCGGGCGTTGTCTCCCAACACGGCGGACACGCGGTGCCGCAGCGCGAAGGCCAGTTGCGCCGCGCGGAATGCGCGGTAATCGCCACGAACGAAGCTGCGCGCCCAGATTCCGCTCGTGCCGGGCGGCGACGCGTATCCGGGCTGCCGATAGTGGCGGTATGCCGCCGAGGCGGCGGTGAAGAATTCCCGACGCGTTCCCGCGGGCAATCGCCGGGGATCGGAGAGGATCGTCACAAAGTGGCGCATCATCCGTTCGAGCATCAGCGGGCGCCAGCTGTCCAGCTCGGGATGCGCCGCGAGGTAGCCGAAGACGCGCGCGTACTGGTCGAGCGCGTCGAAGTGGCGCCGATCGCGGGTCTTGAGGATGTTGCCGTGCGGTCGTTGGCGATATTGGTAGCAGACCCGGTCGAGCACAGCGATGTGCCGGGCGCTGAGCAGGATCGGGTACGTCCAAGGCGCGTCCTCGTAGTAACCGGGCGGGAAGCGGAAGCCTTGCTCGCGCACCCAATCCCGCCGGTAGGCCTTGTTCCAGGCGACGAACAGCAGCCGCAGCAATTCCGGATGCTCGGCGAACTCGAAGACGCCGGGGCTCGCCGAAGCCATCGCGGTCGTTTTTCCGTCGCGCTCGACGCGCCCACTCGCATCGGTGCGGGCGTGGTCGAACACAAGTACTTCGGGCGAATCGGTATCAGCAAGGCGGTCATCCATGGCTGCGAGCGAACCCGGCGTCAGCATGTCGTCGCTGTCGACGAAGAGCAGGTACCGGCCGGTCGCGAGATCCACTCCGGCATTGCGGGCCGGGCCGAGCCCGACGTTCTCCGGCAGGTGGATCACCCGTACCCGCCGGTCGCGTGCGGCGTACTCGTCGAGGATCGCGTCGCTGCCGTCCGGCGAGGCGTCGTCGACCGCGATCAGTTCGAGGTCACTGTCGAAGAACTGGTCGAGGATCGAGTCCAGGCAGGCAGGTAGATACTCGCGGACGTCATAGACCGGGACCACGATGCTGAATCGGGGCGGGGACACCGGCGCCGACACGGGAACTCACGATAGCGTCCGGTCGCAGCTGTCTAACGGCGGTAAAGTCCTGCGTCGTGCGTGGCGAGAGCTCGGAGGACAGCCCGCCGGTGTCGGTGATCATGACCGCGCTGGAGGAGGAGCGGCATCTCGCCGACGCCGTGGCCAGCGTGTTCGACCAGGACTACCCCGGACCGATCGAGCTGGTGCTGGCCGTCGGACCCTCGCACGACCGCACCCGTGAGATCGCGGACGAATTGGCGGCGACCCGCGCGAGCATGCACGTCGTCGACAACCCGAGCGGACGCACACCGGCCGGGCTCAACCTTGCCGTTGCCGCAACCGACCCGGGCAGGCCGGTGATCGTGCGTACCGACGGGCACGCGCATCTGCCGCCCGACTATGTACGGATGGCGGTCGACACCATGCTCCGCACCGGCGCCGCCAACGTGGGCGGGATGATGCTGCCCGTCGGCGTCTCCGGCTTCGAGCGGGCCGTCGCGCGCGCCATGTCGGCACGGATCGGGATGGGCTCCGTACCATTCCACACCGGCGGCGACGAGGGGCCGGCGCAAACGGTGTACCTGGGGGTGTTTCGCCGCTCGATCCTGGCCACGACCGGCGGCTTCGACGAACGCTTCACCCGCGCCCAGGATTGGGAGCTCAACCACCGCATCCTGGGCACGGGAGCCACGGTGTGGTTCGACCCGCGCCTGCGGGTCGGCTACCGACCGCGGTCGAACATCAGGGGCCTGGCCGCACAGTTCTACGGCGGCGGGACGTGGCGCTGGCAGCTCATCCGCGTGTACCCCCGAACCGCCAGCATCCGCTATCTGGCGGCACCGGCGGCGACGGTCGGGCTCGGCGTCGCTGTGCTCGTGCTGCTCGTCGACGCCGCCGTCATCCATAGCGCGGCTCTGGCAGCGGCAGCAGCCCTCGTCCCGGTCAGCTACGCCGGCGCCGTCGCTGTTGGCTGCGCCACCTCGCGCAGCGGCCTGGATGCCGAAGCGAGCGCCTGGTACCCGGTGACCGTCATCACGATGCACCTGTCTTGGGGGGTCGGTTTCCTCACCGCTGCGATTCGCGACGGCGTCCGGGCGCTGCGTGAACGATGTGGCTCCGCCCCGCGATCTTGCCGCTCGCCCGTAGCATCCGGGGATGTGAGGAGTCAACGATGACGACCGTGTCGGTGCACAGCCGGCCGGCCGGGTTCAACACAGGTACCGGACGTCCCGGCTTGATCGAGCGGGTCCGGCGGATCTTCGCCTACCGGCGCATCATGCGCCTGCTCGTCGGCCGCGATCTGAAGGTGCGCTACGCGGGATCGGCCCTCGGCTATCTCTGGTCGGTCCTCGAGCCGCTGCTGATGAGCCTGGTGTACTGGTTCGTATTCACCAAGATCTTTCACCGCACCGTCGGCTACCAGCCCTACATCGTCTTTCTGCTGACCGGACAGCTCCCCTGGTTCTGGATCAGCAACAGCATCAACGGCTGCGCCCGGGGGCTACGCAGTGAGGCCCGGATGGTGCGCTCGTCCAACGTGCCGCGCGAGGTGTGGGTGCTGCGTGTGATCGCGTCCAAGGGCACCGAGTACCTCCTCAGCCTGCCCGTTCTGGCGCTGTTCGCGGTGATCAATCTCTTCGCGCCGCACTGGCAGATCATCTACATGCCGGTCGCGATGCTCATGACCATCGTGCTGTTGACCGGCATGGGCCTCATCTTGGCGCCGCTCGTCGTACTGGTCCGCGACGTCGAGCGGATTCTGGCAGTGTTCCTGCGCGTGCTGTTCTACTTCTCGCCCACCCTCTACAGCGTCCACAACATTCCGAGCCACCTGCACCTGATCGCCTCGCTGAACCCGCTCGCAGGCATTCTGGTGCTGTTCCGCGCCGCGTTCTTCCCCCAGGAGCTGGGCTGGAACTACGTGCTGCACTCGGCGATCGGCTGCGTCGTGATCTTCGTCCTCGGGGTGTTCGTCTTCTCCCGGCTCGAACGCGCGGTCCTGAAGGAGATCTAGTCCCGTGACCGAACCGATCATCTCGTTGCGCGACGTGGGAGTGCAGTTCTCCCGCGGGCGCAAGCGGCACCGCAGCGTCCGCGAACTGCTCGTCAAAGGCCACACCGGGACCAACGCCAACGAGTTCTGGCCGTTCCGGCACGTCAGCTTCGACATCGCCACGGGCGAATCGATCGGAGTAGTGGGACGCAACGGGGCAGGCAAGTCCACCCTGCTCAGCCTGATCGCCGGTGTTCTGCTGCCCGACGAGGGCACCGTCGAGGTCCGGGCCGGCGTCGCGCCGCTGATCCAGATCACCGGCGGTTTCGAGGGCGAGCTCACCGCGCGCGACAACATCCAGCTCGTCGCCGGCCTGCACGGGATGAGCAACGAGGAGATCGCGGACACCTTCGACGAGATGGTCGACTTCGCTGAGGTACGCGACTTCCTGGACACCCCGTACAAGCACTTCTCCTCCGGCATGAAGGTACGGCTGGCGTTCTCGGTGGTGTCGCGCCTGCGCGAGCCGATCCTGCTGGTGGACGAGGTGCTCGCGGTCGGCGACAAAGCGTTCCGGAAGAAGTGCTTCGACCGGATCGACAAGCTGATCGGCGAGGGTCAGACGCTGTTTCTCGTGTCGCACTCCGAAGGTAATCTCAAGCGTTTCTGCTCGCGTGGCGTGTTCCTGAACGAGGGCAAACTGATGGCCGACGGACCGATCGAGGAGGTCATCAGCATGTACGACGAGTTGTTCAACACCACCGACATCCCGTCGGAGACGATCGACTCGACGGTCGCCTGATGGTCGATGCCGTGTTCGAATGACGCAGTCGCCGCCGACGCGCCTGTCGATGGCCGAGTTGCGCGCCATCGCCCAGCCGCCGTCGGTGCTGGGACGGCGCAACTCCGAGCACTGGGCCGGCGCGCTGTACCTGCGCCGTCTGTCCATCCATCTCACCCGCCTGCTGCTGCCGACCGGCATCTCGGCGAACGGGGTCACCTGGCTGATGCTGTTCAGCGGCATCGGCGCCGCCGCCGTCCTGGTTTGGCCGTCATGGTGGGCGACGCTGATCTGCGTCCTTGCGCTCAACCTGCAGATCCTGCTCGACTGCAGCGACGGCGAGATCGCCCGGCTGCGCCGGACGTCGTCGCCCGCGGGTGTCTATCTGGATCGGGTCGGCCACTACGTCACCGAGTCGGCCCTGCCGATCGGGCTCGGGGTGCACGTCGACGGTGGACTGACGTCGATCGACGGCTGGACGACGGTCGGCGCGCTGACGTCGGTGCTGGTGCTGTTGAACAAGGCGTTCGGCGATCTCATCCACGCCGCGCGTACCTATGCGGGCCTGCCGCTGCTGTCCGAAGACGCCTCGCTCGCTGCCGTCCGGATGAGCCTGCTACGCCGGATCCGGCACCACCTCAAGGCATTGCCGTTCTACCGGGCCTTCGTCGCGCTGGAGTTCTCGCTCATCGCCCTCGCCGGTGCCGTGGCGGACGAGGTGCTCGGCGGACACCACGTGCTGCGCGCCTGGTGCGTGTTCATGCTGCCGCTCGCGGTGGTCTTGGCGGCGGGGCACTTGCTGGCGATCCTGCTCTCCCGCCGCCTCTACGACTGATTCGGCTAGATGATCGGGGGCTGGCCGAGTCGCGCCAGCTTGCCGATCGTGCGCCACCGCATCGGCCGGCGCGCGCCGGGATCGGTGCGCCAGCCCTCCGCGAAACCGCGCAACCAGACCCGGGCGGCGGCGGGTCGCCGGATCAGGCGTGCCATCGAGGTCACCGTCCAGACCGCGAGGTACGCGGCACCGGGCAGGATCGGCAGGTTGCGGCGCGTCACCCAGACCCGGTTGCGGGCGTTGAGGCGGTAGAACTGCGCGTGCCGCGTCGCCGGCGTGGCCGGGTGTCGCGCCACCAAATCGCCGGAGTAGTGCAGCTCCCACCCGGCGTCCCACATCCGCCAGGCCAGGTCGATGCCTTCGTGGCCGAAGAAGAAGGCGGCGGGCCAGCCACCGACCTGCTCGAAGGCCTCGCGACGCACCATCGTCACCCCCTCGCACAGCGCGAAGGCGGGACCGGAACGTGCCGGGTCGCCGACCCGCACCCGCGGGACCCAGCGGCGCAGCGTCGTGCCGTCCTCGTCGCGGACCCGTAGCTGCAGGCCGCCGAGCGTGGGCCGCTCGGCGAACAGGTCACTCACCCGCCGCAACACCCCGGGATCGTCGAGCCAGGCATCGTCATCCAGGAAGAACACCAGTTCTGCGGTGCTTTCGCGGACGCCCGCATTTCGTCCGGCGGCCGGCCCGACGTTCTGGGGCAGCGCCAGCGTTCGCACCCCTCGGCCGAGCGGGGTGGGCGGGGTCCAACCGTTGCCGACGAGCAGGACGTCGAGCTCGACGCCGGTCTGGGCGAGCGCGCTGTCGAGACAGCGGCTCAGTTCGTGGGGACGGTTGCCCTGGCTGAGAACGACGACGGCGATGCGGCCGGCGCCGCGGCTCATCGCCGGTCCGCGCCGACCGCCTCGAGAATCTCCGCCGCAACCGCGTCTTCGTCCTGGTCAGCGTTGATCATGTGCAGTAGCCCCCGCCCCCGGTAGTAGTCCACGAGCGGTTCGGTGGCTTCGTCGAATACGCGCAGCCGGTTCGCGACCGTTTCCTCGTTGTCATCGGAGCGGTCCTCGCTCTCGGCTCGCTCGATGATGCGCCGGACCAGTTCCTCGCGCGGGGCGTCGAGATAGAGCACGGCTTGCGGGCTCGCGCCCTCCTGCTCAGCGAGCTTGCGGGCCTCGACCGCCTGCTCGACCGAGCGCGGGAAGCCGTCGAGTACATAGCCGTTGCCATCGGCTGCGCTCATGATCTTGGGCAGGAGCAGGTCCAGGACGACCTCGTCCGGAACGAGCTCGCCGCGCTGCATGATGGACTCCGCTTTGCGTCCCAGTGGAGTCTGCGCCGATACCTCGGCCCGAAGCAGATCGCCGGCCGCGATGTGCTCGATACCGAAGCGTTCGGCGAGACGCTCGCCCTGGGTTCCCTTGCCGGACCCAGGTGGGCCGATGAGCAGTATCTTCACGTCCGCCAGCCTTTCATCTCCCCAGATGAAAGGCGATGAGGGGTAGTCCTCCCGCACCCACAGCTACTCGCGCTAGTCGGGGCCAGGCCAGTCGGGGCCAGGCCTCCCCGACCAGGTTTCGTAACGTGGGGAACTGTCCGTTTTGCCAGGTTTATGCCACCAGTTGCGCCGAATTGGCGATTTCGGCACCTTCGACTTGACTTCACGCGAATCAAACCTCATAGTCATCACATCGAGCTAACACGAATCTAACGGAAACCGACGGGTGACCGCTGATCTGCAAGGTTCGATATACAAATACCGTGATCCCGGGCAAACGACGGCTCCCCCGCTCGTCGGCAGCCCGACGGTTCGGTCATAGGTCGGCACGCGATGTACCCCCCGCACATCGAAGCGTCGATCGCAG
>JALZAI010000376.1 GCA_030948475.1 Actinomycetota bacterium | reverse complement strand
CATCTACTTCGACGTTTCAAGCTCCGCCCACTTCGGCGACGAGTCGCACTACGACCGGGAGACGATGCTGCGGCTGTTCGGCGAGCGCGGCGGCGACCCGCTCCACGCCGGCAAGCGCGACCCGCTGGACTCGCTGCTGTGGCGCGGGCACCGGTGGGGCGAGCCGTTCTGGGACACCCCGGTCGGCAAGGGGCGCCCAGGATGGCATATCGAGTGCTCGGTGATCGCCCGGAACCGCCTGGGGATGGGCTTCGACGTCCAGGGCGGTGGCTCGGACCTGATCTTCCCGCATCACGAGCACTCGGCCGCGCACGCCGAGGCGCTGACTGGTGAGTTCCCGTTCGCCCGGCACTACGTGCATGCCGGGATGATCGGACTCGACGGCGAGAAGATGTCCAAGTCGCGCGGCAACCTGGTGCTCGTGTCGAAGCTGCGGGCGGCCGGCGTCGACCCGATGGCGATTCGCCTGGCACTGCTGGACGGGCACTACCGCGACGACCGGGAATGGACCGGCGGGCGGTTGCCGGCCGCCGAGGCGCGCCTCGCGCGGTGGCGGGCAGCGGTCGCGCGCAAGTCCGGGCCGTCTGCTGCCGGGACGCTGGCCGAGGTCCGCGCCCGGTTGGCTGACGACCTGGACACCGACGGCGCGGTTGCCGCGATCGACGCCTGGGCCGGATCGACGGGGGACGAGGATCCCGGCGCGCCAACCCTGGTGCGGGACTTGGTCGACGCTCTGCTCGGCGTCGCGCTCTGACTGGCTGCGAACAGTGGTTCGCTCGCCACGCTCAGGACGGCCCGGGATGCCCGGTGCCGCGATCGCGACGGCGTAGGTAGCGCTCGAACTCGCGGGCGATCATGTCGCCGGAGGCCGCCTTGAGTTCGCTGCGGTCCAGCTCGTCGTCGCGCTCCTCGAGGTTGCGGATGTACTCGGTGACCTCGTCGTCCTCGGAGGCCATTTCGTCCACCAGCTTCTGCCACTCGTCGGCCTGCTGGGGCAGCTCGGCGAGCGGCACCGGCAGGTCGAGCACCTCCTCTACGGCGTGCAGCAACGCGATCGTGGCCGTGGGGTTGGGCGGTTGCGAGACGTAGTGCGGCACGCCGGCCCAGAACGACAGCGCGGGGATGCCGGACGCGACACACGCGTCCTGGAGCACTCCGACGATTCCGGTCGGGCCTTCGTAGCGCGACTTCTCCAGGCCGTAGCGGGTCGCCGCCTCCGGGTCGTAGGCCGTGCCGGTGACCTGAGTCGGACGGGTGTGCGGGGTGTCGGACAGTAGCGCGCCGAGGGTGACAACGGTGTGCACCTCGAGTTCGTGGATCAGCCCGACCAGTTCCTGGCAGAAACCGCGCCAGCGCATGTTGGGCTCGATCCCGCGCACGATCACCAGGTCGAACGGCGCGCCGGGTGGGCGGCAGTAGGACAACCGCGTGGTCGGCCAGCTGATCCGCCGCGTGACCCCGTCGACGAGGGAGACGGTCGGACGGTTGACCTGAAAGTCGTAGTAGTCATCGGGATCGAGTTCGGTGAGCGGCTGCGCGTCCCAGACCAGTTCCAGGTGCTCCACGGCACCGGTGGCGGCGTCGCCGGCGTCGTTCCAGCCCTCGAACGCGGCCACGACGACAGGCGCGGTCAGCTGGGGCCACCATCCGGGCTGGCTCTGGCTGGGCTCGGTCATGGCGTCCACCCTACGACCGGCGTCCGGGGCCAGGCAGACACCGCCTGGCACGGCGGCGCGCCGAATGGTCGGACCGCCGGGGGACAGTGTGGACGCCGGTAGCCTGGTCGGGTGGCATATACCCCACCCGAGTCCTCGCTGCTCGACGCGCTGCGAGAACGCGTCGTCGTCGGTGACGGCGCCATGGGTACCATGCTCCAGGCCGCGGACCTCACCCTCGACGACTTCGAGGGACTGGAGGGTTGCAATGAGATCCTCAACGTCAGCCGCCCGGACGTCGTACGCGGCGTCCACGACGAGTACCTTCAGGCCGGCGCGGACGCGATCGAGACGAACACCTTCGGCGCCAACTGGGCCAACCTCGGTGAGTACGACATCATCGAGCGCATCCACGAACTGGCCCGCGCCGGTGCGGAGCTGGCCCGCGAGGTGGCGTCCGCCCACTCGACGCCGGACCGGCCGCGCTGGGTGCTCGGCTCGGTCGGCCCCGGCACCAAGCTGCCCACGCTCGGGCACGTCCACTACTCGGTGCTGCGCGACGCGTATCAGGAGCAGGTCGCGGGTCTGATCGAGGGCGGCGCGGACGCGGTCATGGTGGAGACCTGCCAGGATCTGCTGCAGGCGAAGTCGGCGATCATCGGTGCGAAACGGGCGATGGCCGAGTCCGGCCGGCGCCTGCCGCTGATCGCGCATGTCACGGTCGAGACCACCGGGACGATGCTGCTGGGATCCGAGATCGGGGCCGCGCTCACCGCGCTGCAGCCGCTCGAGATCGACCTAGTCGGGCTGAACTGCGCCACCGGCCCGGCCGAGATGAGCGAGCACCTGCGCTACCTGTCCCGCAACGCCGAGCGTCCGCTGTCGGTCATGCCCAACGCCGGCCTGCCGGAACTCGGGCCGAATGGCGCGAGCTACCCGCTCACGGCCGAGCAGCTGGCCAGCTCGCTGCGCCAGTTCGCCGCCGAGTTCCGCGTCGCGCTGGTCGGCGGGTGCTGCGGCACTACGCCCGAGCACATCCGCGCCGTCGTCGCCGCTGTGGCGGACCTGTCGCCGCAGGACCGCCCGGCGCGCACCGAACCCGCCGCGGCATCGCTGTACCAGGCGATGCCGTTCCGCCAGGACGCCAGCGTCCTGATGATCGGCGAGCGGACCAACGCCAACGGCTCGAAGGCGTTCCGCGATGCGATGCTGGACGCTCGCTGGGGCGACTGCGTCGAGATGGCCCGCGGGCAGGTGCGCGACGGCTCGCACCTGCTCGACGTCTGCATCGACTACGTCGGCCGCGACGGCGTGGCCGACATGCGCGAGGTGGTGAGCCGCTTCGCCACCGCGTCCACCCTGCCGGTCGTACTGGACTCGACCGAGCCGCCGGTCATCGAGGCTGGGCTGGAGATGCTCGGCGGGCGAGCCGTCATCAACTCGGTCAACTTCGAGGACGGCGACGGTCCGGAGTCACGGTACGCGCGGACCATGCGGCTGGTTCGCGAGCACGGCACCGCGGTCATCGCGCTGACCATCGACGAGCAGGGCCAGGCCCGCACAGCCGAGGCGAAGGTCGAGATCGCCGAGCGGCTCATCACCGACCTGGTCGAGAACTGGGGCATGAATGAGAGCGACATCCTCATCGACTGCCTGACCTTCACGGTAGCGACCGGACAGGAGGAGAGCCGCCGCGACGGCCTGGAGACGATCGAGGGCATCCGGCTGCTCAAGCAGCGCCACCCGGACGTGCAGACCACCCTCGGCCTGTCCAACATCAGCTTCGGGCTGAACCCGGCCGCCCGGCAGGTGCTCAACTCCGTCTTCCTGCACGAGTGCACCGACGCCGGTCTGGACTCGGCGATCGTGCACGCGTCCAAGATTCTGCCGATGTCCAAGATCCAAGACGAGCAGCGCGCGGTGGCCCTGGACCTCGTCTACGACCGACGACGTGACGGCTACGACCCGCTGCAGAAGTTCCTGCAGCTCTACGAGGGGGTCTCGGCGCAGTCCTCGGCGGCCTCGCGCGCCGAGGAGCTCGCCGCGCTGCCGCTGGACGAACGACTGCAGCGGCGCATCATCGACGGCGAACGCAACGGTCTGGAGGCTGATCTCGACGAGTCGATGGGTTCGCGCCCACCGCTCGAGATCATCAACGAGACGCTGCTGGCCGGCATGAAGACCGTCGGTGAGCTGTTCGGCGCCGGCGAGATGCAACTGCCCTTCGTGCTGCAGTCCGCTGAGGTGATGAAGGCCGCCGTCGCCTACCTCGAGCCGTTCATGGAGAAGGAGGACGGCGCCGGCAAGGGCACCATCGTGCTCGCGACCGTCCGCGGCGACGTCCACGACATCGGCAAGAACCTCGTCGACATCATCCTGTCCAACAACGGCTACACCGTGGTCAATATCGGCATCAAGCAGCCGATCAATTCCATCCTCGAGGCAGCCGACGAGCACGATGCCGACGTGATCGGCATGTCCGGGCTGCTCGTCAAGAGCACCGTGATCATGAAAGAGAATTTGCAGGAGATGAACAGCCGCGGGCTCGCGTCCCGCTGGCCGGTCGTGCTCGGCGGCGCTGCGCTGACCCGCGGCTACGTCGAACAGGATCTCTCTGAGATCTTCGAGGGCGACGTCCGCTACGCCCGCGACGCGTTCGAGGGGTTGCGCCTCATGGACGCGGTCATGGCAGCTCGGCGCGGCGGTGTGCCCACCGGAGTCGACGGCCCGGACGACACCAAGCTCTCGGAGGAGGAGAGCCGCAAGCTCGCCGAGCGCAAGGCCCGGCGCGAGCGCTCGCAGCGGATCGCCGAGTCCCGGCGGGCAGCAGAATCCGCGGAGCTGGGTGAGCTGCCGTCGCGCTCCGACGTCGTCACGGACAATGCGATCCCGACGCCGCCATTCTGGGGTGACCGGGTCGTCAAAGGCATCGCGCTGGCCGACTACGCCTCGTTGCTCGACGAACGCGCGACGTTCATGGGGCAGTGGGGCCTGCGCGGCACGCGCTCCGGGACTGGCGGCCCGTCCTACGAGGAGCTCGTCGAGACGGACGGACGGCCGCGGCTGCGGTACTGGCTGCAGCGTTTCCAGACCGAGGGCGTGCTCGAGGCCGCCGTCGTCTACGGCTTCTTCCCGTGCGTGAGCAAGGGCGAAGACCTGATCGTTCTGGACGAGGCGGGAACCGAACGAACCCGGTTCACCTTTCCGAGGCAGCGGCGCGAGCGGCGGCTGTGCCTGGCCGACTTCTTCCGGTCGGAGGACTCCGGGCAGACCGACGTCGTCGGGTTCCAGATCGTGACGGTCGGGGACAAGATCAGCGAGTTCACCCGCGGCCTGTTCGAGGCGAACTCCTACCGCGACTACCTCGAGGCGCACGGATTGTCGGTGCAGCTGACCGAAGCGCTGGCCGAGTACTGGCATCGGCGCATGCGCGAGGAACTACTGCTGCCCTCGGGTTCCGCCCTGGCGTCCGAGGACCCGAGCGAGGTCGAGGACTACTTCAAGCTCGGCTATCGCGGCGCACGTTACTCGCTCGGCTACGGCGCCTGCCCGGATCTGGAAGACCGCGCCAAGATCGTCTCGCTGCTGTACCCGGCGCGGATCAATGTGGAGCTGTCCGAAGAGTTTCAGCTGCATCCCGAGCAGTCGACCGATGCGATCGTCGTCCACCACCCCGAGGCGAAGTACTTCAATACATGAGCCTCGCCGCTTTGCTCGTCGATCTGGACGGCACCCTGCTCGACTCGGAACGCGTCTGGGACGTCGCGCTGCACGACCTCGCCGGCTGGCTGGGGGGAACGCTCTCGGATCGCGCCCGTACCCGGATGGTCGGCTCGTCCGTCGGACGCTCGGTGGCGATCCTGCATGACGACCTGGGCATCGAGGCGGACGCGGAGTCCAGCGGCGCCTATCTGACCGCGAGCGCGACGCAGCTTTTCCGGACCGAGCTGAGTTGGCAGCCGGGCGCGCAGAAGTTGCTGGTGGACGTGCACTCCGTGGGTATCCCGATCTGCCTGGTGACCTCGACCCACCGGCGGATGAGCGAGATCGCGCTGGACTTCATGGGCCGCTCGTTGTTCGCGGCATCGGTCTGCGGCGACGAGGTCGACCACAACAAGCCGCACCCGGAGCCGTACCTGCGCGCGGCGTCGCTGGTCGGGGCAGAGCCGGCGTGCTGCGTGGTGATCGAGGACTCGCCGACGGGTGTCGAATCGGGCCAGGCCGCAGGGTGCGTGGTGCTGGCCGTACCGAGCGAGGTGCCCATTCCCCCGGCGCCGCGCCGCACCGTGCTCGAGTCGCTCACCGAGGTGTCGCTCGAACTGCTGCTGCGCCTGGTGCGAGACGACGGCTGAGCGTGGCAGCGGGTACATGCGGCGGCCAATCAGTCGGCGGCCAATCAGTCGGCGGCCGATCAGTCGGCGGTCGATCAGTCGGCCAGGTTGTCGACGCCCATGACCTTGCTGGGATGCAGCCGCACCAACAGTTCACCCGCGACGGCATTGCGGCGCCCGAACTCCTCAGCCCGGTCGTCGCCCATGTAGCGGCGCGCGATCGCGATCGACGGTGCCAGCAGCTCGTCCAGGTTCTCGGTCAGGCTCACCGTGCCCTCGACCAGCACGAAGCCGTACGGCGGCTGCTCGTAATCGACGTCGGCCAGCAGCGTGTAGGCCCGCTCCCGGCTCATCTCAACTGTCATGTTTGCGAGTCTGCCCGAGGATCAGGGACCGGGCGCGATCACCTGCCGATCGTCGCGCGCCGCTTCGAGCGATTCGCGCGGGAACGGCGGGGGAGTGCCACCAAAGGCCGGGCACAGCGCTTGATAGTCGCACCACGCGCACAGCCGCGACGGGCTGGCCTGGAACTCACCGGCTTCGGTTGCCCGGGCGATCGCGGCCCAGATCGCCATGAGCGTGCGCTCGAAGCGCATGAGCTCGTCGGCGTCGGGCGCGTAACTGAGCGTGTCCGTGTCGGCGAGGTACATCAGCCGCAGCTGCCGGGGCACCACGCCGCGGGTGCGCCAGAGCACCAGCGCGTAGAACTTCATCTGGAACAGCGCCTTCGCCTCGAAGGCCTCGCGCGGCGTCGTCCCGGTCTTGTAGTCGACGACGCGGATATCGCCGGCCGGTGAGATGTCGAGCCGGTCGACGTAGCCGCGCAGGCGCAGGCCGTCGACGACCACCTCGACCAGCTCTTCTCGCGCCGCGGGTTCGAGACGGGAGGGGTCTTCGAGCTCGAAGTAGTTGCCGAGCAGCTCGCTCGCCGAGGCCAGCCATTCGGCCAGCTCGCTGCCGTCGCTGTCCTCGGCAAATAGCTCGGCCGAGCCCGGCGAGTCCTCGAGCACGCGCTGCCACGCCGACGGGAGCAGTTCGCGCGCGGCCGCAACCGTCCGCTCGGCCGCAGGAAGGTCGAAGAGCCGCTCCAGCACCGAGTGCACGACGGTGCCGCGCGTCGCGATCCGCGACGGTGCCTGGGGTAAGCGATCGATGCTGCGCAGCCGGTACAGCAGCGGACAGGTCTTGAAGTCGGCAGCCCGCGACGGCGACAGCGAGCCCACCTCGGCTGGTGCCTCGTCGACCATCGTCTCGCTCATAGGCCGACCATAGATCGGGGCTACGACAGTTCCGCGCCACAACCCGCCGCCGAACCAAGCTGATGATCAGCCATCGGGCATGCCGACAGCCATCCGCAGTGGCAGTTGATCACCCGCGGTTGTCGCCCGCACCCGACGACGACCACCGCCTGACGACTTGCCCGGCGCATGAGCTCGTACACCTCCCCGCCGTAGCATCGCGGGATGAGCGAGGCTTGCCGAGCGAACCGGTGGCATAGCGTCTCCGCACGCCCGCCCGGAGCGCAGCGAGGACGGGCGTGAGCGAGAAGCGGCCGGCGCGGGGGACACCCGTGCTGCTGGCACTTGGTCGCTTCTTCGGCGTACCGGTCTACTTCGCGCCGTCTTGGCTGCTGATCGCCGCGTTCCTCACCTTCTACTACGGACCCGTGGTACACGACGAGGCCACGGGCGTCAGCGCGACGACTGCCTACCTGGCCGCGTTCGGCTATGCGGTGCTGTTCGCGCTGTGCGTGCTGGCCCACGAACTTGGGCACACCGCGGTCAGCGTCGCGCTGGGCAATCCGGTGCGACGCATCGTCATCTTCTTCCTCGGCGGCGTCTCGGAGATCGAGCGCGAGCCAGAGCGTCCCCGCGACGAGTTCCTGATCGCGGCGGCCGGTCCGCTGGTTTCCGCGATCCTCACCGGCGGGGCCCTGATCGGCGCGGTCACCCTCGCGCCACATTCACTGGTCGGCGTCCTGTTCGCCCTGCTGTTCTGGTCCAACCTGGTCGTCGTCGTGTTCAACCTGCTTCCGGGTCTGCCGCTGGACGGCGGACGGCTGTTGCGGGCCGCGGTCTGGGCACTGGCGCACTCGCGGCTGACCGGCACCCGCGCGGGTGCCTGGACCGGACGCGGGGTGGCCGTGCTCGTCGCCGTTTCCGGGCTGCTGCTCAACCGTTCCGGCTGGGGGTTCACGGCGGGCCTGTTCACCCTCGTGATGGCCGGCTACCTGTGGTTCGGGGCCGGACAGGCGCTCAAGGTCGCCGAGATCATGCAACGCGTCCCGACCGTCAACCTCGAGGCGCTGCTGCGTCCCGGGCTGCTCGTCCCGTCCGACATCTCCGTCGCCGAGGCGCTACGGCGGATCTGGTCCGGACGAGCGCGCGGCCTGGTCCTGGTCGACGGGCAGCAGCAGCCTGCAGCGATCGTGGACGAGGCGCGGCTCGGCTCGATCCCGCCCGAACAACGCCCTTGGACGCAGCTGGTCACTGTCGCCCGTCCGCTCGAGTCCGGACTTGTTCTGCCGGTCGCGCTGGGCGGCGACGACCTGCTCGCCGCGGTGCGGGCCACCCCGGCCAACGAGTACCTGGTCGTGAATGCGGATGGCTCGCCGGCGGGAATCCTGTCCACGGTCGACCTGGCCGACGTGCTGAAGACATGAGCACGGCCGGGGCGCCCGGCTCGGGACCGTTCCGGGTAGGCGAGCGAGTCCAGCTAAGCGACCCCAAGGGACGCCTGCACACGGTCACCCTCGAACCCGGCAAGAAGTTCCACACCCATCGCGGCGCCATCGAGCACGACGCGCTGATCGGTTCGGCGGAGGGCAGCGTGGTGTCCTCGACCTCGGGCACCCTCTACCTCGCGCTGCGGCCGCTGCTCAGTGACTTCGTGCTGTCGATGCCGCGGGGCGCGGCCGTCATCTATCCCAAGGACGCCGCCCAGATCCTGACCGAGGGCGATATCTATCCGGGCGCGACAGTGCTGGAAGCCGGCGCCGGGTCGGGCTCACTCACCTGCGCCCTGTTGCGGGCAGTAGGGCCGGACGGGCGGGTCATCTCCTACGAGCTGCGCGCGGACCACGCCGAGGTGGCGGTGCGCAATGTCGAGACGTTCTTCGGCCACCGTCCACCGAACTGGACGTTGCACATCGGGGACGCCGCCGACCATCCGATGCATGACGTCGTCGATCGGGTGATCCTCGACATGCTCAGTCCCTGGGAGGTGCTGGCGCCGATGGCGCAGGCCCTCAGCCCCGGTGGGGTGCTCATCGGCTACGTCGCGACGACGACCCAGTTGTCCCGGTTGGTGGAGGCAGCGCGCGAGCTCGGCGGGTTCACCGAGCCGAGGGCGTGGGAGACCATCGCACGCGGGTGGCACGTGGTCGGGCTCGCGGTACGTCCGGAGCACCGGATGATCGGGCACACCGCCTTCCTGGTGACCGCGCGTCGGCTTGCTCCGGGCGTGACCGCGCCAACTCGACAACGCCGTCCCACGACCGGCTAGTCGACCCGGTCCGCCCGCGGGCGCACCGAAGGCAGGTCCCAATTTCGAGCACTCTCGCTGTGTAGGGTTGGCACGAGCGAGAACTCCACGACCTTGGAGGTGCCCGGATGGCTCACGAGCCGCGCGACCCGCAGTCCGGCCCGCGCTCGCACTCGGCCGACTCGGACATTCGCAGGCGGGCCGCATTCCTTGAGCAGGAGGTCGAATTCCTGCGCACCAAGGTCGCGGAGTCGCCGCGACACATGCGCCTGCTCGAGGACCGCCTCGCCGAGGCCCAGGCCCGGGTGGCCTCGCTCAACGACCGCAACGAGCGCCTCGCCCAGACCCTTCGCGAGGCGCGCGACCAGATGGTCCAGCTCAAGGAAGAGATCGACCGCCTCGCCCAGCCCCCCAGCGGGTACGGCGTGTTCTTCGAGGCATTCGACGACGGCACCGTCGACATCTTCACCTCCGGGCGCAAGCTGCGCGTCGCCGTGTCGCCCGAGGTCGAGACCGCCGAGCTGCAGCACGGCCAGGAGGTCATGCTCAACGAGGCGATGAACGTCGTCGCCGCCCGCGGCTTCGAGCGGGCCGGCGAGATCGTGATGCTCAAGGAGATCCTCGACGGCGGCGACCGCGCGCTGGTCATCGGCCACACCGATGAGGAGCGGGTGGTCTACCTCGCCGACATCCTGCGCGAGAACCCGCTGCGTGCGGGTGACTCGCTGCTGCTGGAGGGGCGCTCGTCCTACGCCTACGAGCGGGTGCCCAAGAGTGAGGTCGAGGAACTCATTCTCGAAGAGGTCCCCGACATCGACTACACCGACATCGGCGGCCTCACCAAGCAGATCGAGGCGATCCGCGACGCCGTCGAGCTGCCGTTCCTGCACGCTGATCTGTTCCGTGAGCACCAGCTGCGCCCGCCGAAGGGCATCCTGCTCTACGGGCCGCCCGGCTGCGGCAAGACGCTCATCGCCAAGGCGGTCGCGAACTCGCTGGCCAAGCAGGTGCAGCGGGTGCGTGGCGGCGATGAGAAGGCGACCTCGTTCTTTCTCAACATCAAGGGCCCGGAGCTGCTCAACAAGTACGTCGGCGAGACCGAGCGACACATCCGGCTGGTGTTCCAGCGGGCCCGCGAGAAGGCCTCCGAGGGCACGCCGGTCATCGTGTTCTTCGACGAGATGGACTCCATCTTTCGCACCCGCGGCTCGGGCGTCTCGTCCGACGTCGAGAACACCATCGTCCCGCAGTTGCTGAGCGAGATCGATGGCGTCGAGGGGCTGGAGAACGTCATCGTCATCGGCGCGTCCAACCGGGAGGACATGATCGACCCCGCCATCCTGCGTCCTGGCCGGCTCGACGTGAAGATCAAGATCGAACGCCCGGACGCGGAGGCCGCGCGCGACATCTTCTCCAAATACATCCTCGCCGGCCTGCCGATCCACCCGGACGACATCGCCGAGCACGACGGCAACGCCGACGCGACGGTGGCCGCCATGATCCAGCACACCGTCGAGCGGATGTACACCGAGTCGGAGGAGAACCGGTTCCTGGAGGTCACCTACGCCAACGGCGATAAGGAGACGCTCTACTTCAAGGACTTCAACTCCGGCGCGATGATCCAGAACATTGTCGACCGCGGCAAGAAGATGGCGATCAAGGACCTGCTGACGACGGGGCAGAAGGGGCTGCGCCTGACCCACCTGCTCGCTGCCTGCGTCGACGAGTTCCGCGAGAACGAGGATCTGCCCAACACCACCAACCCGGACGACTGGGCCCGCATCTCCGGCAAGAAGGGTGAGCGGATCGTCTACATCCGCACGCTCGTGTCCGGCGGCAAGGGCAGCGACGCCGGTCGTGCCATCGACACGGTGGGCAACACCGGCCAGTACCTCTGAGCAGCTTGACCGGTTGGGAGCCGGTCTTCGTCCTGGTCGCAGGCATCCTCGCCGGCACGATCAACACCGTCGTCGGATCGGGCACGCTGATCAGCTTTCCGGTCCTGCTGGCCGTCGGCCTGCCGCCCATCTCGGCGAATGTCTCGAACACGGTGGGCCTGTTTCCCGGGGCGTTCGTCGGAGCCTACGGCTACCGGCGCGAGCTCGAGGGGCAGCGCACCCGGGCGATCAGGATGGGATCGGCATCGGCCATCGGTGCCGCTGGCGGAGCGGTGCTGCTGCTCGTCCTACCGGCCGATGCCTTCAAGGCGATCGTGCCCGTGCTGATCGTGCTGTCGCTCGTCCTCGTCGTGTTCGGACCTCGCCTCACGTCCTGGCTCGGCCGCGCGCACCGTAAGCACATCGACAGGGTGGGCGTCCCGATGTATCTGACGACGCTGGGGACGGGCGTGTACGGCGGTTACTTCGGTGCCGCCCAAGGTGTGTTGCTGATGGGCTTCATGGGCCTGTTCCTGGACGAGCCGCTGCAGCGGCAGAACGCGCTGAAGAACGTCCTCGCCGGGCTGGTCAATCTCGTCGCGGCGATCGTGTTCGCCTTCACCGCGCCGGTGAACTGGGCCGCCGCCGGCCTCGTGGCCGCTGGCTCGGTCGTCGGCGGCCTGCTCGGGGCCAAGCTCGGACGGCGGCTGCCGCCGAACGTGCTGCGCGCGGTGATCGTGTTCGTCGGCCTGGCCGCAATCGTGAAGCTGCTGGTCTGAGACCGGACGCTAGGCTCTCAGCCCAGTCGAGGAAGAGGTGGCTGACATGGGTCTGGTGATCGGCATCATCGTCGCGGTCGTCGCCGTGATTCTGGCGGCCTGGGTCATCGCCGGGTACAACGGCCTGATCCGCGCGCGCAACGGCTACAAGAACGCGTTCTCGCAGATCGACGTGCAGCTGCAGCGCCGTTTCGACCTGATCCCGAATCTCGTCGAGACCGCCAAGGCCTACATGGGGCACGAGCGCCAGACGCTCGAGGCGGTCACTCAGGCGCGCGGCGCCGCGATGGCCGGGCTGAGCGCGGCGCAGGCGCAGCCCGGGGATCCGGCCGCGATGCAGCAGCTGGCGCAGACGCAGGGCGCGCTGGCCAGCGCGCTCGGGCGGTTCACCGCAGTCGCCGAGGCCTATCCCGATCTCAAGGCGAACCAGAACATGCTGCAGGTGTCGGAGGAACTTACGTCCACCGAGAACAAGGTGGCGTTCTCGCGGCAGGCCTACAACGACTCGGTGCTCACCTTCAACAACCGTCGCGAGACGTTTCCGACCAGCGTGCTCGCCGGCATGCTGCACTTCGCGCCTGCCGCGCAGTGGGAGATCGGGCCGGAGCATCCTGAGGTGCGCGACGCGCCGCGCGTGCAGTTCTGAGGCGTCGTCGCGGTGAACTTCTTCGAGAGGCAGCACGCAGCCCGCGGCACGACCGTGCGGCTCGTGCTGCTGTTCACCCTGGCAGTGCTGACGATCGTGGTGGCGATCGACCTGGTCGTACTGTTCCTCGTGCGCGGCAACACCGCGTCGGGCATCGCCGGCGCGCTGATCGCGGCAACGGTCGTCACGCTGTTGCTGATCGGCGGCGGGACGCTGACCAAGATGATCGCGTTGCGCGCGGGCGGCGCGGCGGTGGCGCAATCGGTGGGCGCCGTGCCCATCGACGCGACCACATCGGATCCGGTGCTGCGCCGCTTCGTCAACGTCGTCGAGGAGATGTCGATCGCCTCCGGTGTACCGGTGCCTCGGTTGTTCGTCCTCGAGCAGGAGGAGGGCATCAACGCCTTCGCCGCGGGGTACACCCCCTCGGACGCCGCGATCACGGCGACCGCGGGAGCGCTGCGCCAGCTCAACCGGGACGAACTGCAAGGGGTGATCGGGCACGAGTTCAGCCACGTCCTCAACGGCGACATGCGGCTGAACGTGCGGCTCATCGGGCTGCTCAACGGAATCCTGCTGCTCGGGCTGGTCGGCCTGCGCGTGCTTGCCTTCGGCGGCGGCGGCGGCGGCCGGGACTCCAAACGTGACGGCAATCCCGTGCTGGTGATCGCGCTGGCCCTGCTGGTACTCGGCTTCATCGGCCAGTTCTTCGCAGCGCTGATCAAGGCCGCCGTGAGCCGGCAGCGCGAGTGGCTGGCTGACGCGTCAGCGGTGCAGTTCACCCGGCAGAGCGCTGGTCTCGTCGGCGCGTTGAAGAAGATCGCCGGGCTGCCTGCCGGATCGGCCTTGCAGGACAGGCACGGCGAGCGCCAGGTCAGCCACATGCTTTTCGGTGAGGGGACGAGATCCGTCAGCCGGTTCTGGGCAACCCACCCGCCGCTGCTGGAGCGGATCGCCGTGCTCGAACCGGGCTTCGACGCTGTCCAGGCGGCGCAGCTCGGGCAGTCCTACGCCGCCGACGGGCCGGACGGGATGGCCGAGGACGCCGCGCTGGGCCTGGTCGGCACGTCGGCGCCCGCGCCCGTCGACGCGGTGGTGCGCGTCGAACCGCGCGACACCGGCAACCGGGTCGCGACGTTTAGTCCCGACGACCTCGAGCGGGGTCGCGTCATCAGTGACTCGATCGCGCCGCAGTTCCGCCAGCTCGCCGGCCAGCCGAGTACGGCCGTGCCCCTCGTTCTGGCGCTGCTGCTCGACCAAGACCGGCGCGTGCGCGAGCAGCAGCTGCAGATCATTACGTCCCGGATGGGGCGTGCCGACGCGGTCGCCGCCGCTGGTTTCGTCGATCTGGTGGCGGGTCTGCCGCCGATCCACCGGTTGCCGGTGGCCTCGCTCGCCGTCCCGGTCGTGGTCGCGCGACCCCCGGGACGACTGGATGCGCTGGTCGGCACGCTCGACGCCATGGCGGCGGCGGACGGGATGATCACGCTGTTCGAGTACTGCCTGACCCGCCTGGTCGCCGGGTACGTGCGCGACTCGCTCGAACCGGCGAAGCGCTCGCGTCCGGGTCGGGTGGCCATGACCCAGGTGCCCGACGCAACGCTCACGCTGCTCGCGGTGGTGGCAGCGACAGGCAACGGCGACCCGAGCGTGGCGGAGCACGCGTTCACCGCCTCGGTGCAGCACCTCATGCCGGGGCGATCGGTCGACTACGCTCCGCCGCCCGATTGCGCGGCGGCCCTCGACGGCGGCTGGGAAGCCCTCGATTCGCTCGACCCGCGCGCCAAGCAGCAGCTGGTCGAAGCGCTGGTGCTCGCCGTGCGCGACGACGGCGTGGTCACCGTCGCCGAGGCGGAGTTGCTCCGCGCGACCTGCGGCTTGCTGCACTGCCCGCTGCCCGCGCTGCTCACATGACTGCCGTCCAGCGGGCCCGTCCGGCAGAGTCCCGTAGCCTGAATCCATGAGCGTGCGGCGCGTCATGGGCACGGAGGTCGAGTACGGCGTCAGCCTGCCCGGCCAGCCCGCCGCCAATGCGATGCTGCTCTCCGCCCAGATCGTGAACGCCTACGCGAGCGCGCTGCCCGCCGGGCGCGCGCGGCGCGCCAGCTGGGACTTCGAGGAAGAGTCGCCGCTGCGCGACGCTCGCGGCTTCGACCTCGGCGGCTCCGGCAACGTGGCGCAGGAGTTCATCGACGCCGAGGAGGACACCGGGATGGCCAACGTCATCCTGCCCAACGGCGC
>JALZAI010000222.1 GCA_030948475.1 Actinomycetota bacterium | reverse complement strand
ACCTGGGTCATCGCAAGGTTCAGCGCTGTTCCTAGGTTGATCTTCGTCATGCCCGCCTCGACCGCCCGAGTCAGTTCACGATCCGAGAGTCCGGACGAGCCGTGCAGAGCGAGCGGAACTGGTAGCGCCACGCGCAGCCGGGCTACGAGATCCGTGTCGACACTCGCCGAGCGGGTCGTCATCGCATGCGACGTGCCAACGGCGACTGCGAGAGCGTCTATTCCGGTAGCGCACACGAACTGTCTCGCCTCGGCTGGATCGGTCCGGACCCCGACGGCATGCGCGCTCGCCTGCGACGTTGACTTGCCGCCGACATAGCCGAGTTCGGCCTCAATCCAGAGTCCCACCGAGTGCGCCCATGTTGTGGCGCTCGTCGTGCGCTCGACGTTGTCCGCATAGGGCAATGCGCCGGCGTCGTACATCGCGGATGAGAATCCGCAGTCCGGGGCCTGCCTGAGCAGTGCTTCGTCGTCCACATGATCGAGGTGCATGGCTACCGCGATGCTCGACAGGCGACCGACGGCGGCCACAGCCGATGCGATCGGCTGCAGTTGGCCGCCGTGAAACCTGACCGCGTTCTGGCTGATCTGCAGAATGACGGCTTGGCCTGCTGTCTCTGCACCCGCCACGATCGCTTCGGCGTGCTCGAGAGTAATGACGTTGAACGCAGCGATCGCGCGTCCTGCGTCGGCCGCTTGCTCGACCAGGTCCCCCGTCCGCTCCAGTGTCATTCAGGTCTCCGCGAGACCGTCGTGCGCACTCGCTCCAGGACCGCCACATCCACGGCGCCGGCGACCTCGACCGCGACGGCGGCAGTCGCGAGAGCAACAGCATCGATGAGAATGGCCTCCCACTCACGCCCGTGGGCGAGCCCGACGGCGAGCCCGGCGGCCAGCGCATCACCTGCACCGGTCGGATTGCCGGAGATGGTGGTCGCGACCGCCTGCCAGATCCCCGAGTCCGTGATCGCAACCACTCCGTCGGACCCGCGTGAGACGACGACGGCCTGCGCTCCGAGCCCGCGCAGTCCGAGCGCCGCGGCCGCCAGGTCGGCATCGTCATGCACGTCTCGCGACATAGTCGCGCTCAGCTCCTCGAGGTTCAGCTTCACGACCGTCGGCCGCGCTGCGAGTGCCTTCAGGAGCTTGGGACCCTCAGTGTCGAGAATGGTCATCACGCCAGCGGAGTGGGCCAGCTCAATTAGTTCCTGGTAGGCGTCGGTGGGCACGCCGGGCGGAATGCTGCCGCACAGCACGACAACCCTCGCTCGCGAAAGCGACATCTGATACGTCATGAGGAATGTCCGCCACTCGGCCCGCGAGACGGTGGGACCTGGTTCATTCAATAGAGTCGCGGCGGCGGCATCGATCACGGCGACCGTCCGCCGCGTTGCACCTGCGATCGGGACTAGTTCCGCGGGAATCCCGGATGACTGTAGGTCCGCGCGGAAGTCGTCTCCAGTACGGCCACCCGCCATGCTGATCAGGCAAACTGGTTCACCAAGCTGATGCAGTACACGCGCGACGTTGGTGGCTTTCCCGCCGGCATGGGCGTGAGCTCGATTCACCCGATTCGTAGTTCCCACAGTCAACGTTGACACGTGATAGGTCACGTCCACTGCTGGATTCAGGCCAATGCTCAGGATCATCGCGGCGTCCTGAACGGGTGTCCGATGCGAACTGAAACGCTATACGGTCTGGACATGGACCCCTGATGCCTTCAGTAGAGCCAGTTCGTTGGCGTCCGCCCCTTGGCTAGTGATGAGCAGGTTGACAGCCCCGATGTCGCAGATCCGAGCGAGTGCGGTCTTGCCGACCTTCGTGCCGTCCGCCACGACGATGACTTGCCCGGCGCGCTCGGCCATGACTCGATTCGTGCGCGCCTCGACCTCGTCGTGCGTCGTCGTCCCGGCCGACGCCGTGATCCCGTCAACACCGAGAAAGATGATCTCGACGTTCAGCTGGCCGAGTACGTCCTCGGCGAGCGGTCCGATCAGTTCGTAGGATGCGGCGCGGGCGACCCCACCGCTCATGATCAGACGAACATGTGGCCGAACCGCCAACTCGGCCGCGATGTTGATCGCATTCGTGACCACGGTGACATCGGTGCGGAGGGCGATCATGCGGCTGACTTCGGTCGTCGTCGTGCCGCCAGTCAGGGCGACGGTTGTCCCGTTGTGCACATGCTCGATGGCTGCACGGGCGATACGTAACTTCTCCTCGCTCCTGAGCGACCCGCGATAGCGAAGCGGCAGTTCGTACAGTCCGCTCAGCGCGACGGCGCCGCCGTGTCTGCGCTCGAGCAGTCGTTGGTCGTGCAGCTTTTCCAGGTCACGCCGCACCGTTGCGGCGGACACGCCGAGGGTTCGCACGAGGTCCTCGACATCGACGGAGTTCTGCTCGGAGAGCCGGTCGAGGATGTACCGGAACCGAGTGGCCTGGTTCATCGACCGTACGCGTTGCCCGGCGCGCCTTCCGGTGCATCTTCGGCTCGGTACCCGGGAAATCCGGGTGCCCCGGTGTGGTCGGGCGTCGACGCGCCGCTACCGTGCCGCACGCGAATCGACGCCATGAACTCGAGGGCCTCCGCGAGAACGGGTTGCGCGCTCGTGCCTCCGCTCGCGCGCGTGGACAGGGTCCCGCACGCGCAGGCAAATGCGAGCGCGTTCGCATCCGCCCGTCCGTCCAGGATTGCTCGGATCAGACCCGCGTCGAAGCTGTCCCCAGCGCCCACCGAGTCGACGATCTGATCCGCTGCGCCGGGGTGGGCATGGACGGATTGGGTGCCTCGGACGGCGAGGGCGCCCCGCGCTCCCCGTTTGATCGCCACCAGAGCGCCGTCCCCGGCCAACTCCCGCGCCGCGGCCCAGACGTCGTCACCGTCGCTACGCCCGGTTAGCCGCAGCGCCTCCGTCTCGTTCGGGAGGAGGTAGTCGACCTGAGTCAGCCAGTCCGGCATCGCGAACTCATCCGTCGGGTCAAAGTTCGTGTCGACGGAAACGGTGGCGCCGACGCTATGTGCCGCATCGACGATGCGTCCCCCGTCCTTGGCCAGCGCCGGAATCAGATACAGGGCGCAGATGTGTACATGTCGCGGCTCGAGAATGTCCAAGCACCGCAACGCCTCGGCAACCCGCAGATCAACTATGGCCCCCCGGTCGGTGTAGATCGCCCGGTCGTGATCGGCGAGGACATGAACTGAGATGCCGCTAGACCTATCTGCCAGAACTTCGACAGCATCGAGTCGCACACCGGCGGACTCGAGCATCCGTCGAGCAGCACGGCCCATGTCGTCGTCGCCGACAGCGGCGCATAGGGCCGTTCGTACGCCGAGCCTGGCCAGCCCCGCGGCACAAATCCCGCCGGAGCCGCCAAGGGTAGTGAACACAACCGCGTCGTGCTCCACCTGCTCGCCGGCCCTGTCCTCATGGATCCTGGAAACGATGAGGTCCGGGTTGAGATCCCCGACGACGAGCACGTCAACCGTCGCCGCGTCAGTCATTCAGGCTTGCCATGATGCTGATTCCAAAATCGTCAATTGCGGTCGAACAGCGGAAGAAACTCGGCGTTGGCGGCGAGCAGCTCGTCACAAAGCTGAGCGGTCTCGTCGATGTCGAGCACCGACTGCGTCGTCGGGTCGAGCAGCAACGCCCGGAAGACCTCGTCGCGATCCCCGCTGAGCGCTGCTCGGACCATCTGGTGCTGCAGCGCAACGTACTGTCGCAGGAGCGCGGCCAACGTCTCCGGCAGCGGACCGGATTGGATCGCGCGCACCCCGTACGCGTCGACCATCGCCGAGCACTCGACCACCGCCTCGGCCGGCAGGTTGGGAATCGCGCCACCGTTGCGCGTGTTCACCACGTAGACCTCGTGCCGGTTGTCGACTATTGCCTCGATGATGTCAATGACTTCGATGCCTTCGAACTCATCACCCATCGGCAGGTCCGAGAGGTGAACCGGCCCGGCGTCGGGCGCCGTCCAACGGTCGGCGAGCTCCGACAACTCTCGGGGGCGCGCACGCTGCTCCGCCATGCTGTGCGTCGTGATTCCGTAGCGCATCTTGACGCCTTGCGCCGTGCCACTGTAGGGCTCCTCGAGTCGCTGCATTCCTGGATGGAACTCGACCCAATGACTCCAGCAGTACGGCATCACTCCGTAGGTATCCAGCCCCCATTTGGTGATCGGTTCCGTTACATTCGCTCGCGCCAACGCCAGCGCGTCGCGCCCATCACGCAGTCTCAAGGCGGTGATGGCCGCACAATGGTTGAGACCTCCGACGATCGGCGGCATGGCGATCTGATCAGCTTCGACCCCCGCTTGATATGCGAGCCATTCCGCGCTGCTCGGCGCGGCGTTGCACGAACACAGCGAAATCGCCTTGACACCCGGGACGGTAAGCATGGCGAGTCCCTCGACGGTCGTGGGGTTGGTGTAGTTGAACACGAACGCGTCGGGCGCGACCTCCGAGACATCGCGCGCGACATCTCTCGACACAGGAGCGTTCCGCATTGCCCGCATGATGCCGCCGGGCCCAATCGAGTCGGCAACGTGCATAACCAGGCCGTAGCGTGCGGGAATCTCCATGTCGTTCTCCCAGGCCGACATACCACCCACCGAGATGGCGCAGATCACGAAGTCTGCGCCGGTCAGCGCTTTTCGCTGATCGGTGGTACTGCGCACCTGCAGCTTGCTTCCCTCGCTCTCGATCACCTTGTTGGCCAGCTTCGCCATGACATCGACGCGTTCCGCGTTGGCGTCCATCAGGGTGAGTGTGGCGTCGTTGAGAATGTCGGACTCGATCAGCCGTCGGACGAGGGGTGGAACGAAGCTGCTGCTTCCGCCGCCGATCATCGTGATCTGCTTTCCCATGAGGGTCCTTTCCAGTTGGAGCCGATTCGGCACGAGTGATCGGGAGCGGGTGATCGGGAGCGGGTGAGCTCAACCCATGGAGTCTTCGTTCATCGGCAACATATTGGCCTCGAGTACTCGATGCGTTCGGGGACGCTTGAGCGTCTGGATGACAACCTCGCCGACCTCGTCCGGCGTCATGAAGTTTGCCAGCTCGGGATCGTCGGGGGTGCGTCCGTGCCCCATAGCAAAATCGGTTGCGACGCCACCTGGGCAGAGCATCTGGCAGCGGACGCCTTTGCGCCACAACTCGTGATCGAGCGCGCGGACGAATCCGACCTGAGCAAACTTGGAAGCGGCATAGACCGCTTCGCCCTCGGGACCGGCTTGTCCGGCTACGGATGCGATAACGACGAGGTCGGCGGTGTCGCTGTCAAGCAGGTAGGGGAGGGCCGCTCGTACGGTGTAGAGAAGTCCCTTGACGTTGACGTCGATGATCTCTTCGAGTTGCGCGGAGGCGAGAGCGAGGAAGTCGCCGTAAGCCCCCACTCCGGCGTTCGCCACGACAATGTCGATACCTCCGAATCGTTCCGCTGTGGCGCGCGCGACGGCTTCGAGCTGGGCCGGATCGCGCACATCGCAGGGTTGCGCGAGCGCGCCCGGGAGGTCGAGCGTGGCGCCGGTACGTGACGCCAAGGCCAACCGCGCGCCCTCGGCTGAAAGCAGTCGACTCACGGACGCCCCGATGCCACGGCTGGCGCCAGTTACCAAGGCGACCCTGCCCTTGAGTAGGTTCATCGGTTCCGCTCCGGGGATGGGTGGCAGCCAGGTCCGCGCGGTGTCGGTGGCGCTACGTCGAGAGACGGGTTGTTTTCGAAGAAACCGGACGGTTTGAGTTTGAAGCCGATTGTCGCGACAGACATCACAGGCCAGTCCTCTGGCCGCGGCACGTGGTGATGGCCGAAGGTGTACCAGACGACGATGTCCTCATCAACGATCGGGCGATCGGCAGCTGTCCACGCGGGTAACCCGCTTCCCCCGGGGTGCTGGTTCGGATAGTCGCCGGCGGCATAGCGCTCGTCGTCGCGATGCGGAGTCACGAAGAAGTGACTGTTGATAAACCCCGCACGCTTGCGGATCGCCGCGTCCGGTTGGGCAAAGGGCGCGGTGTTCTCGCCTGGCACCAGCCGATACGCAATCGGGTCGCCGAGACGGTGTCGCCGGTGTGGGTTGACGATCTCCCAGTACCGCGCCGTGGCTGGGTCGACACGTCGTTGCGCGTCCAGCTCGGAGACGAGCGCGCGACGGCCGAGCCGGAACGCATTGCCGGGAACGTTGCCGGGCCCGGGTGGAACCGACTCGGTCCAGACCTCCTCCACCGTGTTGCGTACACCGTCGATTTCGAAATCGAGCCGCATGTTGAAGTAGTGCTGGTGCAGCATCGCATTCAACTGCGGGGCGACGAGGACGCCGTGCGCCGGGCGCGCCCCCGCGTCCAGCGCGCCGGTCGATAGCACGCCGGTCAGCTTTACCTCGTACTCGATCGTGCCGTCTTGGTAGAAGTACCAGAAGAAGCCGTAGTCATAGTTGCCGATGCCCGCGAAAGACGAGATGACGAGTCGCCGCGAGCGGCGAACTGTGCCCTCACCGGTGCGCCATTGGACATGGCGCCACAGCACGCCAATGTCCTCCTCGTGCATGCAGATGGCGTTGCCGATCTCGACCGGCTGCCCGGTCGCGTCACATACCACGGCGTCGAAGTAGTGGATCTCGCCGAGACAGTCGCAGCCGAAGGTCAACGGCACCGTGGCTATGCCGACTCCGTTCTCACCCGCGTCGAAGGCGTTCTTGAAGAAGTGGGTCGGGTTCGGGTCGCCGTAGGGAACCACCATTTCAGACATCGAAGCGCGGTAGAGGATCGAGCGAAGCCGCCCGTCGTCGTGGTAGCCGATCTGGTTGAGGACGAGTCCCTCGCGGGGGGTGAAGCCAACATGGATGCGCCACCGCTGCCATTCGACGACGTTGCCGTCGACGATGAAGCTCGGTCCCTGCGGCTGCGTGATTTCGAGGGGCTTCAGGTCGGTCCGGACCGTCGTTTCGCGTCCGAAGTCGCCAGGCTCGGAGGGGATCGCTACGACGCCATGATCTTCCACCCGCAGCACCTGTCGTCGGTTGAGATCGACGAAGCCGATGACGCCGTCAACCGGATGCGCCCACTCGTTCTCCTCGCCGTGCGGCCTGATGAAGGCCACGCCGCGGGCGAGCCGACGGCGCCCCTCGTCGGCGAGTCCGAAGTTGCCCGCCGGCCACGCATCCACCTGCACGGTGTCAAAGTCGGTGACCCCCCTTCGGGCAAGGGCACTCTGGAACGTGGGATCGAGGCGAAGCAGCTCTTCGGCCTCACCGAGTTCGGTCACGTCCGCGAGCGGATGGACCCCGGGGACCAGCCGCCAGGAAACCGCTCGATCTTCGGTCAGCGACACGGTCAGCTCGTAGGTCGCACCATCGCCATCCAGCGCATCGCGGTCGAGCAGTACGGCGAATGCCTGGCGGGCCGGGCGTTGACCGCCCAGTGTCCACGTCGCGAAGCAATTCTTGGCGGGCTCCGCCAACTCGATGGAGACGAATCGGGTTCGGGGGCCGATCGGCAGATCTGCGACACCGCGGATCAGCGCGCTGACCCGGCGAATTTCGGGCGCCGTCAACGGGTCAAGCGGATGCGCGGAGCCCATGCGACCTCCCCTGCACGAATATGAGCGAGCAGGTCGAATCCAATCACGATCGACGCGGGTGTGCCAAGGCCTATCTGTGGACCAATCCGATTGAAATGGAGGATCTTTAGTCCGTGATCGAGGTCGAGCCGAGGTTCGGTGGGGCTTCTCGCCTGATTGAATGTGCGCTATCGTTCCGGCAACGCTCACGTTCGAGCCTCGTAAGGCTCCGGGTCGGCACCGCAACCGCCCGCTCCGCAGCAAGCAGCGCCGCTCTTCACTGATGGAGTTGAACCAGGAAGAAGGTCGAGAGATGTTTCGAACAGCAGGCGCAGGGTCCGGGGCTGCACAAGTTCGGCGGATGCGGTGGGTGCTTGCGGCACTAGCGGTTGGCTCGCTCGTCGCGACGGCCTGCAGCTCCTCAAACGATTCGAGCACGACCGGGCCGATCAAAGGTCAACGGATCACTGTCCTCATCCCGTACAAGGTTCCGCAGAGCATTCTTGATCGATTCACTGCACAAACCGGCGTCAAGCTGTCCTTTCAGGTGACCGCGTTCGACGCGCTCCACCAGAAGTTGGTGGTGGCTGCCAGCGCTCAGACGAACATCGCCGATGTCACCGAGATGGACTGGTCGTGGGTCGGCCAGTTCGGCGGGTCGGGGTGGTACACGCCGCTCGAGAAGTCGCTTCCCGCCCCCGTAGTCGCCGATCTCGGCAAGACCAACAAGATCTTCACCGCGCGCAGTCACCTGTACGCCGCGTGCTACAGCAACGACATTCGGTTCCCCATATACAACGGCGATCAGTTCACGAAGGCGGGGATCAGCAGCTTCCCGACGACCTTCACCGGTTTGGCGCAGACGCTCGACACGCTCAAGGCGAAACATGTCGCCCAGTACCCGATGACCGTCGCGCTCGGCGCCACTGAGGGTGGCGTGACGCCCTGGTACCTGCTCACGCTGTCGATGGGCGGCCAGCTGTTCGACAAGGACAACAAGCCGGTGTTCGGCGCGCCAGGATCGGTCGCGCATCAAGCCTTGCAGTTCGAGATCAAGGCCCTCAAGCAGGGATGGCTCAATCCTGGAGCGATCACTTTGGATGATGCGGCAGCAGCGGACAGATTCACCGGCGGCGCTGCGTCCATCTCGCTAGCCAGCGGACCCGGCAGCCTCGTTACGGCCAATGACAAGACGCAGTCGCACATCGCTCCCAACGCTAAGGCCGCGCTCATGCCCGGAGTCAATGCCGCGGGACCGACCCTCGGCTTGCCGGAAGGGCTCGGCATACCCTCCACCTCGAAGCACCAGGCCGCAGCTCTCGCCTTCATCAAGTGGTGGGAATCCACGCCAACCCAGCGGCTCTTGTATAAGCAAGCCGGCTTCTTGCCATGCAGCGGCGCGGCGCTGAGCAGCCTCAGCGCGAGCGGCGAACTCCAAGGCGGCGCCGTGGTTGCGGAGGCCGTCAAGCATCTCACCCCGCTCTTTCCCAACGGTGCTCCACCGTGGTACCCGGCGTTCAGTGCGAAGGCACAAGGCTTGATCAACTCGGCCGTCAAGGGCGATATCAGTGTCGACGCCGCCCTTGCGCAGCTCGAAGATGCCACGAAGAAGATCGCGAGCCGGTGATCGACAGTGGTCTGACGCAGCGTCAGGTCGCCACGGAAAGCATCGGTCGCGCTACCCGCAAGGGAACAGCCGGAGCCTCATGGCTGGGACGTGGCATGGTTGCTCCAGCCGTGATCCTGACGGCGTCCTTAGTAGGTTATCCGCTGGTCCGAGGGATCATGATGAGCCTCCGCGGCGGCGGCGGCGCAACCGGCCTCCCAACGCACTACGTCGGTCTGCGCAACTACCGCGACCTGATCTCGGACCCCGATACCAAGTCAGCCGCGCTGCACACCGCCTTCTATCTGGTGATCGCGGTGACCCTCGAGATCATCGGCGGTTTGATCGTCGCGGTGACGCTACAACGCGCCTTTCGGGGTCGCGGCCTCGTGCTGGCGATACTGATCCTGCCGTGGGCGCTGCCCTCAGTGGTCAGTGGTGTGCTGTGGCGGCGCATCTTGGACCCGGACAGCGGCCTACTCAACCGGGCGCTGCTTTCACTGCACATCATCAAGGCTCCACACGTATGGCTTGCTAGCGACGGCTGGGCCATCTTCTTCATCAGCCTCGTCCATGTCTGGGGGCTGGTGCCACTCGTGAGTCTGGTCTTGCTGGCGGGATTGCAAAGCATCCCGGACAATCTGTACGGCGCCTCCGCCGTGGACGGGGCCGGCGCCCTGCAGCAGTTCCGCTACATCACGCTGCCGCTGCTGCGTCCAGCGCTGGTCGTCGCACTGACAGTTGGGACGCTAGCGGCCGTCAGTATCTTCGACGAGGTGTACGTGCTCAACGGCACGGCGCTCAACACCCGTTCGCTGTTGATGCAGGTCTACAACACATCCTTCAATCAGGCGGACTTCTCCCACGGCATCGCCCTGGCCATGATGGTCGCCATCCTGAGCGCCACGCTCGCAATCATCTTCGGAGTCATGCTGCGCAGGGCTACGAGATGACACCCAGATACGGGGCGCGGCTTGCGCGGGCTCTCGCCATTGTCGCAATCGTTGCCTGGTCACTCGGTCCGATGCTGGTCGGCGTCGCCACGAGCCTTTCGACGCAAGCCGACGTCCAGCATGTCCCCACACGATGGCTGCCCGCTCACCCGAACGTCGCCGCCTATCGAGCGTTTATCACCGGCAAGACTGTGCCCGGCTCGTCCTCCGGCGGGACCGCATCCGATCCAGGCGATTTCAAACATGCCCTGTTCAATAGCGTCACGACGACGGTGCTTGCGACCGCAGTGATTCTCACGGTCTCCGTGCTCGCGGGCTACGGGTTCAGTCGTCTGCCGTTTCGCGGAAGTCGCACAATCATGTGGGCAATTGTCGCAGCGCTACTGCTACCCGTGTTCACGATCGTAGTCACCCTGTTTCGGATTATGGCAAATCTGCACCTCATCGATACGCAGGTCGGTCTCGTGCTCGTCTTCGCAGCCACGCAGGGCCCGCTCGCAATGTGGTTGGCCTACAACCAATGCCGTGAGCTACCTGCAGAGCCGGTCGAGGCTGCGCTGATCGACGGATGCAACCAATGGCAGGCATTTGTCAAGGTGGCACTTCCGCAGATGCGCTCAGGAATCGCCGCGATGGGGGCGATTTTCATGCTCGCCGTATGGGGGGAGTTCCTTATCCCGCTCTTGTTGGCGACGACGCTGAACACCAAGCCGGTCACCGTGAACATCACTGAACTCGTGGGAAAGTATGCGACAAACTACCCGGTGCTCGCAGCCGCGGGGGTGATCGCCCTCATACCGCCGGCGATCGTGGCGCTGCTGCTGAACCGCCAGATACGGGGCGTCATCAGTGCAACCAACTAGACGAAACTCCCAGCCACCGATGACAGGACAGATATGATGGCGATTCCGACAGCTCTTGAGGTAACAACGGAAATCTTCAGTCAACCGGAAATGTGGCGGCGGGCAATCCAGCACGGCGTCGCGGCCGCGGCGTTACCCGTCCACGGAGTGCCAGCCTTGATCCTCGGGTGTGGTACGTCGTACTACATCGGCGAGGCCTATGCGAGCCTGCGCAACGCCCAAGACCGTGGACGCACCAGGGCAGCTGTCCCGGCCGAGATTGCCTATGTCGACGACGACGAAACCATTATTGTCCTATCACGTTCCGGAACGACGAGCGAACTGATCGACACGGCCAAGAGGCTTCGTTCGACGCATCGCGTCGTCGGGGTGATAGGAACTCCAGAGACCCCTCTGGTCGATGCCTGCCACGACGTGATCGACCTCTCCTACGCGAACGAGCGGGCGGTCATGCAGACCCGCTTTGCCACGACCGCGTTCACGCTGCTACGCAGTACAATTTCTGAGCTGGGCGAAACGCTCATCGATCAGGCCGAGGAGGCATTGCTTCGGCCGCCACCGACCCCGACGCCTCAGCACGTCGTCTTCCTGGGCACCGGATTTTCACTGGGCCTTGCCCACGAGGCAGCACTGAAATGTATCGAGGCATCCGGACGCCGCGCCGAGGCGTATGCGGCGAACGAATACCTGCACGGCCCCATTGCGGCAGCAGGGTCGGATACCGTGGTCTGGCCGCTAGCACCAATTTCGGCGGGCCTGGCCGTTGCGATCACGGACACGTGCGCGACGCTGGTCACCCCCAGCCTCGATCCCCAAGCCGAGCTGGTCTGCGTGCACCGGATGGCCGTTGCCATGGCGATGGAAGAAGGGCGCGATCCGGACCGACCTCCATTCCTCTCGCGTTCTGTCCAGTTCGACGCGGCCCTGCCGTCTGCACGGAGGCATGAATCGATCACCTGACGTCCGTACCCTGCTGAACTGGAGTGCACATGTACGAGTTCACGATGACAATCGCGGGGAGCCCCGCGACAACGGTGGAATCATTCGAGGTTGACAATCCTGCGACGGGAGCCGCCATCGCGTCCGCCCCGGAGTGCACAATTGACCAGCTCAATGACACGATGGACGCAGCGCTGGGCTGCTTCGAGACGTGGCAAAAGGATCAGCCCGCGAGACGAGCGGCACTTGAGCGCGCCGCCAGTCTGCTTGACGCCCGCGTTGACGAACTCGCCGAGATCATCACGGCCGAGCAGGGAAAGCCCCTCAGCGAGTCACTGGATGAGGCACGTGGTGCCGTCTCGGATCTGCGTTACTTCGCCACCCTCCAACTGCCCGAAGATACTCTCCAGAACGACACGGAAGTGTCCGTTCGGGTGCACCGCCGACCGCTCGGTCCGGTCGCTGCGATAGCGCCATGGAATTACCCGCTGGCTATCGCCGTCGCCAAGCTCGCTACAGCGTGCGCCGCCGGGTGCACCGTAGTGGTGAAACCGTCGCCGTATACGCCGCTCGCGTGTCTCCGGTTCGGCGAGATTGTGCGCGACGCGTTCCCGGCAGGCGCGGTGAGCGTCATCAGCGGCGGCGATCGCCTGGGCGCGATGCTGTGCGCGCATCCACTGACCCGCCTGATCAGCTTCACCGGGTCCATTGAGACCGGCAAGCAGATCGCCGCTGTGGCTGCTCTCGACCTCAAGCGGATCGAGCTCGAACTCGGCGGGAACGACGCGGCCGTGGTGCTCGACGACGTCGACATTCCGCACGTCGCTGATGGTCTGTTCGCCAACGCATTCGCCAACTGTGGGCAGGTCTGCGACGCCATCAAGCGGGTGTACGCACCCGAGCGGATCTACCACGAGCTCGTCGACGCCCTCGCCGACCGGGCCCGTGCGGCTCGCGTGGGCGACGGCAGCGACGCACGCACCGAGATCGGACCGCTGACCAACGAGCAGCAGCGCAACCGAGTGACCGAGCTCGTGAACGATGCGGTACGCGTCGGGGCACGCCTGGTGGCGGGCGGCAGGTCTCCTGACCGGCCGGGCTACTTCTACGAACCGACGGTCCTGGCGGGGCTGGACGGCCACGAGCGAATCGTCACCGAGGAGCAGTTCGGTCCGGTATTGCCAGTGATTGCCTATCACGATATCGGCGATGCGATTCGCAACGCGAACGACAGCCGGTTCGGACTTGGTGCCTCAGTCTGGACCGGCGACGCCGAACGTGGGGCCACCATCGCGCCTCAGCTCGAAGCCGGAACGGTCTGGGTGAACACACATCAGGGCTACGTGACCGGGCAACCGTCCAGCGGCATGAAGTGGAGCGGCATCGGCACCGAAGGCGGGCCCTGGGGGCTGCTCGGATTCACCGCCACCCAGGCGATTCACGTGGTGCTGAACTGAGCACCGCACGCTGAACTTGCGACGATGCTCAAGATCGGGACGGCGAGGGGGTTGACGACTCGATGGCATCGACTCGGTACGCGGTGGTCACCGGCGCAGGTTCCGGGATCGGCAGGAGCGTCGCCAACATCCTGCTGCGCAACGGCTGGGGTGTCGCACTCGCGGGGCGCACTCGCGACTCCCTTGAACAGACCGCGGGGCTTTCCGATCTCGCGAAGGTCGTGCCGACGGATGTCAGCGATCCCGGCTCGGTCCAGGCCTTGTTCGCCACGGTGCAGGCGGCATTCGGGCGACTCGATCTGCTGGTCAACAACGCCGGCACTTTCGGTCCGTCCGGGACGGTGGACCAGATCAGCTACGACGACTGGTCCCAGACGATCGCTGTCAACCTCACCGGTGCGTTCCTGTGTGCGCATCACGCAGCCAAGATCATGCGGGCTCAGCGGCCGCGCGGTGGCCGGATCATCAACAATGGCTCGATCTCGGCGCACAGTCCGCGTCCCGGCAGTGCCGCGTACACCGCCAGCAAGCACGCCATCACCGGGCTTACGAAGTCGATCGCCCTCGACGGCCGTGCCGATGACATCGCGTGCGGCCAGATCGACATCGGCAACGCGGAGACCGAACTCACCCGTCACTTCACCGATGGGGTTCCGCAGGCCGATGGCCGGGTGGTGCCGGAACCCACCTTCGATGCCGAACACGTCGCACACGCCGTGCTCTACATGGCCCAGCTGCCGCTCGACACCAACGTCGGATCGCTGACCATTACCGCGACCAAGATGCCCTACGTAGGTCGCGGCTAAGATCGATCGGTTGTCGTGCCGCGCCGCCGTGCGTCCGCTACGGCGAACCTCCGGGAGCCGGCCGCAGGATCGGGCGTAGGTCCTCGAGCCGCTCGAACAGATGCCATACGTAGGACGATGTCCCTCGCTCACGGTGCGGGTGTAGATCGGCGAGGGCGGGGTCGCGAGGTAGCTGTCGAACGCGGCCCGCGAGTTCCACTCGACGAGAACCATTACCTGGCGGGGTTCGATCGCGCCGGGCATCGCTGAGCTGAATCGGCCCAGGGTGATCACCCGGCCGCCGTGGGCTTCGACCTCGGTGGAAGAGCGGCGTGAGTAGGCGAGATACTCGTCGCGATCGGTGACATCGAGGCGGTTCAGCGCCTAGACCGGTCCGTCCGTGTTCGTCATCGCGTGATCATGCCAGCTCGCGGATCAGGTATTCCGCCGCAGCGCTGGCACCGACATGCTGTGGCTGACCCTGGAACACGAAAGGTGGCCCGCCATGACCGAACCGACCGAGCAAGTGCGCAGCCTGTTGCATGAGGCCGCTGAAACCCACCACCGGGTCTACCGGATCACTGACGGGCGGGATGACGACTGGGCCAGTTGGTATGCCGACTGGCTGACCAGGTTGTCCGAGCTGCCCGATCTCCTGGCGCGCTGCCCGGTGCGCAGCGAACTGACCCATCAGCTCGTCTCGCTTGACAAGGAGTACCTGGCCGCCGGGTCGCCCGAGCAGCCGTGGGAACAGTTCTACGCGGAGCGCCTGATCCAGGCGTTTGCCTAGCACGCCGCGATTCAGCGTGGCACTGAGCCGAACGACCGACCCGGTTCCGTTTCCCGAACCGACACCGGACCCCTATCCCCAGCCGACGCCGGAACCGATGCCCGACCCCGGGCCGGTGCCGGCGCCCGAGCCCGTCCCGGAGCCACCGCACTGACCTCCGCGGCGTCCGGACGTGATGGGCGCACCCCATAGACTGCGGCAATGAGCCCGCGCGCCGTCACGCGCCGTCTCGACGCCACAGGCGGCGGGACGATCACGCGCACTGTCCTGCCCAGCGGCTTGCGGATCGTGAGCGAGGCGATGCCCGGCGTGCGCAGCGTGAGCGTCGGGATCTGGATCCCGGTCGGCTCCCGCGACGAGACGACCTCCCTCGCCGGATCCAGTCACTTCCTCGAGCACCTGCTCTTCAAGGGCACGCGCAGTCGCTCGGCGCTGGAGATTGCCTCCGCGATGGACGCCGTCGGCGGCGAATTCAACGCCTTTACCGAGAAGGAGCACACCTGCTTCTACGCGACGGTGCTCGACCGCGACGCTGCGCTCGCGATCGACATCGTCGCCGATGTCGTGCTCAACGCGACGGTCACCGCGCGCGACATCGACGTCGAGCGCAGCGTGGTGCTCGAAGAGATCGCGATGCGCGATGACGACCCGGGCGATCTCGTCCACGACGAGTTCTCCTCAGCGCTGCACGGCGATACCCCACTCGGCCGTCCAATTCTCGGTAGCGTGAGTTCGATCGCCGGGCTGACGCGTACCCAGGTGCGCGGCTACTATCGCCGTCGCTACCGGCCGGCGGAGATGGTCGTCTCGATCGCGGGCAACGCCGAGCACGCCGAGATCCTGCGCCTGGTCCGCGCGGCGTTCGCCGCCCGGGACGACGACGGGGCGCACTGCCGCCCTTCCCCGCGGCACGGTGTTGTGTCCCATCGGCCGGCACGCCAGATCGCGATCATCGGCGACGACACCGAGCAGGCGAACCTGGTGCTCGGGACGAGCGGGCTCTCGCGCCACGACCCGCGCCGCTTCGCGGTCGGCGTGCTGTCCTCGTCGCTCGGCGGTGGGATGAGTTCGCGGCTGTTCCAGCGCATCCGCGAGGAGCGCGGGCTCGCCTATTCCGTCTACGCGTTCTCGCACGGCTACAGCGACGCCGGGCAGTTCGGCGTGTACGCCGGATGCCAACCGGGTAAGGCCGACGAGGTGCTCGGGCTGATGCTGGCCGAGCTCGACGACGTCGCCGAAAACGGCCTGGACCAGGCCGAGATCGAGCGCGGCAAGGGGCAGCTGCGCGGCGCTATCGTGCTCGGGCTGGAGGACTCCTGCTCGCGCATGACGAGGATTGGCAAGAGCGAGCTGTGCTACGGCGAGATCATGGGCGTCGATGAGCTGCTCGCCACGATTGACGCGGTGACACCGGCCGAGGTCGGGCAGGTCGCCGAGGAGCTTCTCGAGCGACCTCGCTGCCTCACTGTGGTCGGTCCGTTCGACGACCATGACTTCGACGGGGCGCTATGACCGAGGGGGAGCCGATGATCGAACCGATCCGCGTCGGCGTGCTCGGAGCACGCGGGCGCATGGGTCAGCAGGTTTGCCGCGCCGTCGACGCCGCTCCGGATCTGGACCTCGTCGCGATGGTGGACGCGGGGGACTGGCTGTTCAGCGTGGCGGACGCCGGCGCGCAGGTGCTCGTCGATTTCACCCACCCCGACGTGGTCATGGACAATGTGCGCTTCGCCGTCGACCAGGGCATCCACGCCGTCGTCGGGACGACTGGGTTCACGTCCGAGCGCCTGGACACGGTGCGCACCTGGCTCGCGGACACTCCCGACCTGGGCGTGGTGGTAGCGCCGAACTTCGGGATCGGAGCCGTCCTGTCGATGCAGTTCGCGCAGCTCGCGGCCCGCTTCTACGACTCGGCCGAGGTGATCGAGCTGCACCACCCTGACAAGGTCGACGCGCCGAGCGGAACCGCCGTCCGGACCGCCCAGCTCATCGCTGCCGCGCGCGCCGAGGCGGACTGCGCCCCGATCCCCGACGCGACCTCGCAGTCGCTCGACGGCGCCCGCGGCGCCGACGTCGACGGGGTGCACGTGCACGCGCTGCGCATTGCCGGGATGGTCGCGCACCAGGAGATCGTGTTCGGCGCCGAAGGTGAAACGCTGTCCATCCGCCACGACTCGCTCAACCGCTCGTCCTTCATGCCGGGTGTACTGCTCGCCGCGCGCTGGATCGCCGCGCATCCCGGACTCACCGTGGGTATCGAGTCGCTCCTCGGCCTGTAGAACCGGGTCAGTCGCGTCCCACGTGGCTGTCCAGCCATGCGACGAGCGGAGCCATCGCGCGCCACGCCCTGGTGACCTCGCTCTGCGCGCGCTTGGTCGAGAGCCACGCGGGGCAGCCCAGATCTCGCCGCGCGGTCAGGCTCTTGTAGCGCAGCAGGTCGGCGCGTGGATGATCCTTCGGGTAACCGGACGGGACTCGAGTCAGCTCGTGGCCGCCGATCGTCATGCGCGCTCGGCGGACGTTCCCCAGGGCCCGCTCCAGGGCCGGGCCGGCGATGTCGTCGGCGACGCCGCGGCGCAGCCGGTCGAGCTGCCCGGAGGACGTCTCCCAGTACCCGCCGGCCACGAACAGTCCAGCTGCGCCGACCTGGAAGTACAACGAGGACTCCCCGAACCAGACCCCCTGATGGGTCTTGTAGGGCGTCTTGTCCTTCGCGAACCGGACGTCACGATACGGGCGGAAGAACTTCGGAGTGCCGAACTCGTTCGCCAGCGCCGCCGCCAGCTCCTCGATCGGCGCCCGCACCGACTGCTCGTAAACCGACTTGTGCTCGGTCCAGAAAGCCTTGGTGTTGTCGGCCTCGAGGTCTTCGTAGAAGTCGAGCGCCGCGACGGGAATGCCGGTGAAGCCCACCGAACCACCGTATCGGCGCGACGCGCTAGCCGAGCACGGTGTGCAGCCGGATCTCGTGTAGCTCGCCGGCGCCGGTGTCCAAGGCACGCACAAGTCCATCCAGTGCCCAGCCGGCGCCGACGAGGAACTCACGCGACGCGGTATCGCCCTCCGGAATCCAGGTAACTGCGCGGATCACGCCATCCTGGCGCGCGTGGTCGGTGGCCGCAGCCATCAGCCGCGAGCCGTGCCCGCGCCGTCCCCACCTCGGCTCGACGAGCAGCGGCCCAACGGCGGCAGTGTGCTCCGGATCGACGTCCTCGGGACGCAGTTCGTCGGCCGGTGCGAGCGCGACGAAGCCGACCACCCAGTCTTGTTCGAGGGCGATCAGGACGTGGTGCCGCGGCGATGGCGGGGATCCGATAGCGTCCTGCCAGGCGGCGCGGGCGGTGTCGACGGTCAGCGTCTCCAGGACGGCGGCCGGGACGATCTCGCGATAGCCGAGGCGCCATGTCTCGACCTGGATCCGGGCGATCTCGACGACGTCGTCCTGGCGTGCCGGCCGCACACTGACGTCGGCCACTGAACCTCCTGGCTCGTCGAGCGTCTTTGCTCGCTGGGGCTCGCTGCGATGCTCACTCGCGGCGACCTTACGGTGTCGCCGACGCGGCGGCAGAGCCGACCGGAGCAGGACTTGCCGGGACCACGTCGTCCGGCTCGTGCAAGGCGCGAGCCAGTGCCCAGCCGGCAGCGACGAACACCCCGCCGGCGATGATGAGGCTGATGCCGACCGTCGCGCCTGCCTTGACCAGTTTGCTGAGCACCAGCACGGCGCCGACACCGACCCCGATCGCCCAGACCCAAGTGGTGAAGCGCCGGCCGTAGCGTGCGCCATAGGCGGCGAGGGCGAGCCCGACGACGACCAGCACAATGCCCGCGCCGACCTGCTTGAGGTCCTGGGCCGTGGCCGCGATGCCGACAGCGACGGCCGGGAATCCGGCGAGCGCGAACACGACGCCCGCGCCCCGGCGGCCGCTGCGATCGAGCGACCAGGCGACCAGGTAGTAGATCGCGCCGATCGTCAGCGAGATCCCGGCCAGGCTCGCCCCGTCGACCGTGGTCGCGCCGAACGGGTTCGAAGGACTCAGTGGGGTAAGTCCTGCGACGACCGACCGGGTGTTGAAAGCCTCGGGCGCTACCTTGTCGATGGCGTAGATCCAGGCGAGGACGGCCGTGAGGCCGAGATAGAAGGCATGTCCGCGGGCGCCGGGGACAAACAGGTAGCTCAGCATCCAGACGATGACCGACACCCAGAAGATCGCGTCGATCGACCCGGGATCCCCAGCGGACGCGGAGAAGGTGAGGAAATCGATCGCCACCGGCACGGCGAGCGCGCCGGCGGCGACGCCGGCCGTGGCCAGCGGTCCGCACCTGGCGCGGACGGTGAGCGCATACCCGATGACGATGACGACGAGCGAGAGCCCGACGCCGAGGTAGCGTCGCGAGTCGGTGTTAGCGCCGGTGGCGCTAAAGCTGGAGCTAACACCGCCCTCGATCACGTAGGTGAGGCTCCAGCTGAGAACTCCGGCGATCACGAGCCCGATGCCGACCCCGGCGATCGACACGCCCAGCCGAGGCTCGGGACGGCCGGTCAGCCGATCATGCAGCAACGCCATCAGCTGCCCGCGCTGACGCGGCGGGGCGGAATCGGGCGGACCAGGCGGGCGTCCGTACTGCTGCGGGTCGTAGGGCGGTGGCCCGTACTGCGGTGGCCCGTACTGCGGTGGCCCCTCGGGATATTGCGGCTGATCGGGTCCGGTCACGCCCGAAGCTTAGGTGGGGCTGTGGAACCTGTGCCGGGCCGACGGGGCCTAGCTGTGGACAGACCGGCCGGCTCACGCGTCCGATGCCGCAGCGTCGGCTTCGGCGAACGCCGCGCCCTCCGCTGTCTCGCGCCGGCGCCGGCGGACACGCAGGACAACGCCAACGATGATCACCACCGCCACGATGGCCAATGGGGCCCAGGTCAGGGTGTTGCCGACGACGGACAGAGACTTCGAGAAGGCATATCCGAGCAGCACGCAGCCGGGCGCCCAGATCAAGCCACCGATCACGTTCCAGGTGAGGAACACGCGATACCGCATGCCGCTCATGCCCGCCATCGAGGGGACGAGCGCGCGGAAGAGTGCGGTGAGCCGACCCAGCAGGACCGCCTTGCCCCCGTGCCGGTGCAGGAAGCCGTCGACCTTCGCCCAGCGGTGCTCGCCGACGAACCGACCTCCGCGCGAGCCACGCAGGGACGGTCCGAACTTCTTGCCGAACTCGAAGCCGACCGAATCGCCGGCAACCGCGGAGACCAGAGCCACCACGATCATGATGGTGAGGTCGAGCTTGTGATGGGCGCAGAACACCCCGGCGACCAGCAGCGCCGTCTCGCCCGGCAGGACCATCCCGACCAGGATCGCAGCCTCGGCGAAGCAGACTGCCCCGGCGATCAGATAAAGCCACGCGCCTACGGCGTTGCCGATCGATTCCACCAGGTGCTCGAACATCGGCTCATGGTGTCACGCCCCGCCATGGACGCGCGCTGTCGGCGCGTCGCCTTACTGTCGGCTGCATGCCCGGATACTCGCCGGTTCCGATCGGCCGGCTCAGTGCAGCGCAGGCGCGCCGGGTCGCGCTCGCAGCGCAGGGATTCGCCGAGCCCCGACCGAGCGGGCGGGTCGACGCGCGGCACATCCGCCGCGTCCTGGCCCGCATCGCCATCCTGCAGATCGACTCGGTCAACGTCTTCGCGCGCGCCCACTATCTGCCGATCTTCGCTCGCCTCGGCCCGTACCGCCGCGAGCTGCTCGACGAGCTGACCGCACATACCGCGGGTCCCGCGCGCCGCGAGCTGTTCGAATATTGGGCGCACGAGGCCTCGCTCGTGCCGGTCGAGCTGCAGCCACTGCTGCGCTGGCGAATGGCGCGAGCTCCCGTCGAGCCCTGGCCCGCGATCCGTCGCCTCGCGCGGGACAACCCGGAGTTGCTTGCGGACGTCAAGGCGCTGGTCGCCGAGCACGGCCCGATCCGCGCGAGCGACACCGGCATCCCGCGCCCGGCGCCCCGGCCAGGGCACATGTGGAACTGGCACGACGGCAAGATCGCACTGGAGTACCTGTTCTACGCCGGCGAGGTCGCGGCGGCGCGGCGGGTCAATTTCGAGCGCCTGTACGACCTGTCCGAGCGGGTGCTGCCGGTCGAGGTACTCGCCGCCCCCACACCGGTACCCGACGACGCGACCCGCGAGTTGATCCGCCTCTCGGCGCGCGCGCTCGGCGTCGCGACCGAGCCGGATTTGCGCGACTACTTCCGGCTGCCGCACGCGGTCTCGAAGGCACGCGTCGAGGAGCTGGTCGGGTCGGGAGAGTTGCTGCCGGTGATGGTGGACGGCTGGGGCGCGCAGGCCTACCTCTGGCACCAGGCGCGGCGCCCGCGCCGGGTCTCGGCGCGGGCCTTGCTCTCGCCGTTCGACTCGCTGGTGTGGTTCCGCGAACGCACCGAGCGCGTCTGGGGCTTTCGATACCGCATCGAGATCTACACGCCGGCGCCGAAGCGGGTGTACGGCTACTACGTCCTGCCGTTCCTGCTCGGGGAGTCGCTCGCGGCGCGGGTCGATCTCAAGTCCGACCGGCAGGCCGGCGTACTGCGCGTGCAGAGCGCGTTTCTGGAACCCGGCGCCGACCCGAAGGACGTCGCTCGCGAGCTCGCCGAGGAGCTGGCGATCACCGCCGGATGGCTTGGCCTCGGGGGGGTCGAGGTCATGCCGCGCGGGGACCTGGCCGGTGAGCTGACCGACGTCGTCTCGTCCTGAGCTGTTCAGGCGGCCGGCGGGCCTCCGGCGCGGAACAAGCGGACGTCGCCGCTCCCAGTGCGCGCCCGCAAGCTGATCGCCCGGCCGGTGCCTTTGCGGTCGTCCTCGATCGGCAACTCGGAACGCACGCGTCCGGATCCGGTTTTCACCTCCAGCCGGGCGGACACACCCGCGGGCAGCCCGATGCTGACGTCGCCGGAGCCGGCCGCGAGATCGACGTCGCCGTGCACGGTACCCAGCCTCGCCTCGCCCGACCCGGCGCGGGAGCGGACCTCGCCGTGGACGATCCCGACGTCCAGGTCACCGCTGCCGAATCCGGCCTGCAGGCTCCCGGCGATCTCGCCAAAGTCTGCGTCCCCGGAGGCGGAGCGCACGACCACCGACCCGCGGACGGTGCGGACCCGGCTACTCGCGCTGCCGGAGCGCAGCCGCAGGTCGCCGTCGACGTCGTCCACCGTGATCGTGGCTGCACCGGTCGCAAGGTCGGCGCTCCCGCACCGGCCACGCACGGTGATGTCGGCGGTGAACGTGGCGATTTTCATCGCCGTCCCGCTCGGGACCGCGATTTCGACGTCGACACCATCGCGCTCGCGCCGCCCGACGTTGAACAGATCGGTGACGCCGCCCTGCCTGGGCGCGAGAACGGACAGCGTCGGGCCGTTCAACTCGACCGTGATCCGGTCGACGACACCGCTGTCGGCGGTGCGCGGGATGAGGGTCACCCGCGCCTCGGCAAGGTCGTCCTGCGCGGTCACGACGACCGAGCCGTGCCCGAGCCGGGCGTTAAGGTTGATCGGTGCGGAGAGCGGGAAGGTGCGGGTGGTCATGGATTCCTCCTCGGGAGTTGGGAGCTGGATCAGCCGTTGATCCAGCCGCTGATGCGGTGGGTGTCGTGCCTGCCTGGATCGGGGTGGCCGCTGCTGCGGCGGGGACTCCCGCCGAGTGCGGCACCGGCGGCGCGGATCAGCCAGGTGTTGACCGAGGCCGAATCGCGCCGCGCCGCCGTCTCGATCTCGGACTTGAGCGCCTCGGACAGCCGCAGCGAGATCCGCGCGCTGGCGTCGCCGTCGTCGCTCGGCGCGGCGGGTCCGTCGTCGTCGACGCTCGTGTGCACGTCGATGCGCAGCTCGTCCCCGTCCAGCCGGACCCCGATCGCGGGAGCGCCCGGCGCATCGAGCAGGGCGACGGTGATCTCCTCGGCGGCGGCAGCGACGGCGGCGAGGACGGCCAGGCGCATCGCCGGTTCGGCGGCCACAGCCAGAGCGCCCGCAGTCTCGCGGGTGCGGTCGTCGCCGAGTGCCGCCGCGACGGTCAGCTGGGACTGAACCTGGACGACGTACGGATGCAGTCGCATAGACACCACGATGACATCAGAATGATGTCAGCACAACCGCGTAGCGACATCACAGCGTCGAAGGCGGTTAGCCTCGAGGCGTGAGCGAAGCGGGCGAGCAAACCTTTGTGATCGGGCTGAGACGTTCCAGCGCCGAACCGAACTTGCGCAGCGAGGCCCGGCCGTGCCTCTGAGTGTCGACGTGATCGCCTGGACCCAGTTCGTCCCGCCACCCGACATCGCCTGGCGGACTGACGCCGACGGCGGCCCGGCGCTGGCCGAGTTCGCTGGGCGCGCCTGCTACGAGTCCTGGTCCAAGCCCAACCCGGCGACGGCGACCAACGCGAGCTACCTGCGGCACCTCCTCGAGGTCGGGCATCTGGCGGTGCTCGAGCACGGCACGGTCACGGTGTACCTGCGTGGGGTATCCCGCTCGCTGACCCACGAGCTGGTCCGGCACCGGCAGTTCAGCTTCTCCCAGCTCTCGCAGCGCTTCGTCCCCGGACGGGACGCGGCGATGATCGAGCCCGACATCGTCGCCGAGGACCCGGACCTGCACGCCCGCTTCGTGACCGCGACCGCGGCCGCGGCGCTTGCCTACACGCAGTTGCTGGACGGGCTGGAGCAGCGCTTCGCCGGGGCTCGCGATGCGACACTCCGGCGCAAGCAGGCGCGCCAGGCGGCGCGATCGGTGCTGCCGAACGCAACCGAGACCCGGGTGGTGGTCACCGGCAATTACCGGGCGTGGCGACACTTCATTGCGATGCGGGCCTCCGAGCACGCCGATGTGGAGATCCGCGCGCTCGCCGTGGCGTGCCTGCGCGAGCTGCAGCGCATCGCAACGAACGTATTCGCCGACTTCGAGGTGATCACCTTGCCCGATGGCACCGAGGTCGCGTCCAGCCCCTATATGACTGAGGGCTGAGTGCGACAAGTTGAGCGTCACGGACGGCGGACCAGCTCGCTCACCGCGGCGGAGAACACGTCGCTGTGGCGGTCGATGTCGGCCTCGCTGGTCGCCGGACACATCAGCGCCATGTTGTGGAACGGCGTGAGCAGCACGCCGCG
>JALZAI010000362.1 GCA_030948475.1 Actinomycetota bacterium | reverse complement strand
ACGCCCCCGGGCACGGCATGACGCTGCGCGCCGACGCCGACCGCTGGCGGGTGCGCTGACCGCGCCCACCGCCTGAAGACTGTTTGCGGCAACCGGCGTCCCGGACCCCGGCGTCCTCAACCCACCGAGGAGACGGTACGGCGAAGAGATCCGGCCGGCCACGTGCGACGCGAGGGCACGCGTCAGCATCGGCACCGTCGAGCTTCTCGCGGCAGCCCGCGTGCCGCGGTGAGGTGGCCCCGGCGATCGCATAGCGCCCAGCGCCGCACGCGGCACATTGAACCTGCCCGGTCTGTTCGTCGACGGCTAGGAGAGTCCTGAATATCTGCGTGTCGTTCTGGTCCCGCGCGGTGGGGCCGGGACGATGGGTTGGTGCAGGGTCATTCTGAAGGTCAGCGCGAGTTGTTGGATGCGGAGTCGGTGGCTGGGCATCTGCTTAAGCCGGGGAGTGTCTTCGCATTCCTGGCTGAGCACCGCAGCCGGTTGTTCCCTGACCAGATGTTCGCGGACCTGTTCCCTACGGTCCGGGGTCGGCCGTCGGTGCCGGCCGACGTGATGGCCGCGGTGATTGTGTTGCAGACGCTGCACGGGCTGTCGGACTCTGAGACGACCGACGCGGTGACGTTCGATCTGCGATGGAAGGCCGCGATCGGCTGGCCGGTGACGGCGAAGGCGTTTCACGACACGACGCTGACGTATTGGCGGCGGCGGCTGGCGGCCAGCGCCGACCCCAACCGGATCTTCACCGCGGTGGCGCGGGTGATCGCGCAGACCGGCGCGCTCAAGGGCAAGACCCGGCGGGCGTTGGACTCCACCGTGCTCGATGATGCGGTCGCCACCCAGGACACGGTGACGCAGCTGATCGCGGCGGTCCGCCGGGTCCGCCGCGACGTCGACGGCGCGGCCGTAGTCGTAGCCCGGGTGACGTCGGCCCACGACTACGACGACCCCGGCAAACCCAAGATCGCCTGGGACGACAAGGCCGCCCGTGACGCGCTGATCGACGGGCTGGTCCGTGACGCCCTGGCCGTGCTGGCCGCACTCGGCGATCCTGAGCCGGGCCCGGCGGCCGACGCCGTGGCGCTGCTGGCGTTGATCGCCGGGCAAGACGTCGAACTCGTCGACCCCGACCCCGACGATGCGGCGGGTGGGGTGCCGCGGTGGCGGATCGCCCGCAACGTCGCCCCGGACCGGGTGATCAGTGTCGTTGACCCCGATGCGCGGCACGCCCACAAGACCGTGCACCGTCGCCAGGACGGGTTCAAGGCCCATATCGCGGTCGAGCCCGATACCGGTCTGGCGACGGCCTGCAAGCTGAGCAAGGCCTCCGGCGCTGATAGCAGCGACGCGGCCGTCGGCGTCGAGCTGCTGACCGGTGAAACCACGCATCTGCAGGTGCTGGGGGACTCGGCTTACGGCAGTGGCCAGGCCCGCGCGACGCTGACCGAGGCAGGGCACATGCCAGTGATCAAACCGATCCCGCTGCGCCCGGCGGTACCGGGCGGGTTCACCACCGACGACTTCGACATCGACCTCGTCGCCGGCACTGTGACCTGCCCGGCCGGGCTGGTCCGAGCGATCACCCCCCGCCGGCACGCGACATTCGGTGTCGCCTGCCGAGGCTGCCCGCTGCGCAGTCGATGCACCACCACCGCCAAGGGCCGGCGGTTGAAGATCCACGAGCATGAGGCACTGTTGCGCGCTGCCCGGCGGCAAGCCGAAACGGCACATTTTCAGGACGTCTACCGCCGGCATCGGCCAATGGTCGAACGCTCGATCGCCTGGCTGGTGCGCGGCGGCAACCGCAAGGTCCGCTACCGCGGCATCGCCAAAAATGACCAATGGCTCCATCACCGCCTCGCCGGACTGAACCTGCGCCGGATGCTCGTTCTCGGCCTCGCGCACCAAGACGGAGCGTGGGCGCTGGCCTGACCACCCAGGACGGCCCCGTGACCCCCCCTTGGACCCGGCACAGACCGACCCGCATTCATCACCACCGGCGGGGCGACCCCCGGGTCGACCCTCGCGCCTGACTTCACCAAACGACACGACCGCCTTCAAGCGCCCCGCCACTCAAGCCTTGTTCAGGACTCTCCTAGGGGTCATACCCATGAAGTGCAGCGCGTATGGAGCTGCGACCTGAGGGCGGCTGGGGTAGGACATCGCCGCACTGTTGAAAAGGTCGGCTTCGTCTGTCCGGCCACCGAGGTAGGGC
>JALZAI010000352.1 GCA_030948475.1 Actinomycetota bacterium | reverse complement strand
TGCCGAGCACGACCGCGAGAAGGGCGACGACGCGGGTCGCGGCAGCGGCCCGCTCGGTGATCACCGATCAAGCGTGCCAAAGGGACACCGGGGTCCGCCAATCGGCTTACCTCGCTACCGTCGAGGTCATGGCCAAGCGCTCGCCCGGATTCGACACGCTCGCTATCCACGCCGGGCAGGAGCCCGACCCGCTCACTGGATCGGTGACCGTCCCGATCTATGCGACCTCGACCTACAAGCAGGACGGCGTCGGTGGCATGCGTGGCGGCTACGAATACAGCCGCAGCGCGAACCCGACCCGGACCGCGCTGGAACAGGCGCTGGCCGCAATCGAGGGCGGCAGAACCGGGCTTGCCTTCGCAAGTGGCCTGGCCGCCGAGGACGCACTGCTGCGCGCGGTCTGCCGTCCCGGCGACCACGTGATCCTTCCGGGTGACGCCTACGGCGGGACGTTCCGGCTGGTCGCCCGCGTGCTCGCGGACTGGGGGCTGGAGTACACACCGGTCGCGCTGCATGACCTGGACGCTGTGCGGGCTGCCATCCGTCCGACCACAAAGGTGATCTGGTGTGAGAGCCCGACCAACCCGCTGCTGGGCATCGCCGACATCGCCGCGCTCGCCGACATCGCGCACCAGGCTGGTGCCCACCTGGTCGTCGACAACACGTTCGCCTCGCCCTACCTCCAGCAGCCCCTCGCGCTCGGCGCGGGCGTGGTGGTGCATTCGACCACCAAGTACCTGGGCGGGCACTCCGACGTCGTCGGCGGCGCGCTCGTCGCGGCTGACGCCACGTTGGGGGAGGAACTGCGGTTCCACCAGAACGCGATGGGCGGGATCTGCGGGCCGTTCGACGCGTGGCTCGTGCTGCGCGGCATCAAGACCCTCGGCGTGCGAATGGAGCGGCACTGCGCCAACGCCGCACGAATCGTCGACTTCCTCACCGGCCACCCGGCCGTGGGCCGGGTGTTCTACCCGGGACTGCCCGGTCACCCCGGACACGACATCGCCGCCAAGCAGATGCGTGACTTCGGCGGCATGCTGTCCTTCTCGCTGCGTGGTGGCGAGGAGGCCGCGCTCAAGGTCTGCGAGCTCGCCCAGCTGTTCACGCTCGGGGAGTCGCTTGGCGGCGTCGAATCGCTCATCGAGCACCCGGCGCGGATGACCCACGCCAGCGCTGCCGGATCTCCGCTCGAGGTGTCCGCGGACTTGGTACGGCTATCGGTCGGCATCGAGGACGTCGAGGATCTGCTCGCCGATCTCGCCCAGGCGCTCGCCTAGTCCTCTCGCGACCCCGACTTCACTGCTACGGCCGCCCAGGTGCTCGACCGCTAGGCCCGCCAGTTTCCATGGCGCCACTCGTCGGCCAGGATCGCGAAGTCGAGCTCGTCGCTCCATTGGCCCTTGAACCACTCGTTCTGGACGAGGTGCGCTTCCTGCCGCATCCCGATCCGGCGCAACACCGCTACCGAGGCGTCGTTGCGGGCGTCCACGCGCGCGACGATCCGGTGCAGGTCGAGCCCGTCGAACCCGAGCCGCAGCAGCGCTGCGGCCGCCTCGGTGGCGTAGCCCTGGCCCTGGTATCCCGGATTGAGCACGTAGCCGACCTCGCCGCTGCGGTGCTCGCGGCTCGTCCAGGCCAGCATCACGTCCCCGACGACCCGATCGGACTCGGTGACCACAACGGCTGCAAGCATTGCCTGGCCCTCGTCGTCGAGCGTGGAGCGATTGCGGTCCGAACCGAGCCGCTCGGCGACCTCCGCCCGCGTGCGCGGCGAGTACGGGATGTAGCGGCACACGTCCTCGCGCGACTGGTAGGCGTGCACCGCGTCGACGTCATCGGGGACGAGCGGGCGCAGGATCAGCCGTTCGGTGCGGATCGGGTAGTCCGGATGCAGCACAACGCGAACCTACCGAGTGTCGCGTCCGGCTACGGTCTAGCGATGGCGTGCAATGCGGTCGCGGTGTGGGATGAGCGCTACCTGGCCTACGACTTCGGCGAGCATCCGCTCAGCCCGGTCCGGCTGGACCTGACGATCCGGCTGGCGCGCTCGCTCGGCGTGCTCGACCGCCTAGATCTGCGATCGCCCGAACCGGCCGACGACGCTCGGTTGCTCACGATCCACGACGCCGACTACCTGGCCGCAGTACGCGCGGCGAGTAACGATCCGTCCTTCAGCGGCTACGGTCTGGGCACCGCCGACGACCCGGTGTTCGCCGGCATGTACGACGCGTCCGCGTTGATCGCCGGCGGCTCGGCCATCGCGGCCCGGCAGGTGTGGGACGGAAAAGCGGGGCACGCGGTGAACATCGCCGGTGGGCTGCACCACGCGATGCGCAACTACGCCAGCGGCTTCTGCGTGTTCAACGACGTGGTGCTGGCGATCCGCACCCTGCTGGATGCCGGTGCGAACAAGGTCGCCTATGTCGACATCGACGTGCATCACGGGGACGGGGTGCAGGCCGCGTTCTACGCGGACCCGCGGGTACTGACGATCAGCCTGCACCAGGACCCGGGCACGCTGTTCCCGGGCACCGGGCTGCCCGACGAGATCGGCAGCGGTGCGGGCGAAGGCACGTCACTGAACGTCGCGCTACCGCCGGGCACGAGGGACGACGGCTGGCTGCGGGCGTTCCGAGCCGTGGTGCCCGGCGCGGTGCGCGCGTTCGCGCCGGACGTGCTCGTGACGCAATGCGGTTGCGACACCCACCACGAGGATCCGCTGGCCAATCTCGAGCTGTCCGTCGACGGGCAGCGCGCTGCGATCGGGGAGCTGCACCAGCTCGCGCACGAGGTAGCGGGCGGCAAGTGGGTCGCTCTCGGCGGCGGCGGTTACGGCATCGTCCGCTGCGTCCCACGAACCTGGACGCACCTACTGGCCGAGGCCTCCGGCGTGCGGCTCGACCCGGCCACCGAGGTGCCGCAGGAGTGGGCGGACTACGTCCGCGGGCTCGGCGCGCGCGGACAGCTGCCGACCACGATGGGCGAAGGAGTCCAGCCGCAGGTGCGCGCGTGGGAGCCCGGCGGGGACAGCTGGCTCGACCGCGCCATCGGCGCGTCCCGAAACGCCGCCTTCCCGCTGCTCGGCCTCGATCCGGACGACCCACGTGACTGAACCGGACGACCTCCCCCCGCCGCCGCACCGCGAGGCCGACGTCGTCGTCAGCGACGGCGGAATCGTCCACCTACGCCCGATCGTTCCCGCCGACGCCGATGCCCTGGTCGCGTTCCACGCCGGACTGTCGGAGCGGACCCGCTACCTGCGCTTCTTCGCTGCGCATCCGAGCATCCCCGAGCGCGAGCTGTATCGCTTCACCCACGTCGACCACCACGACCGGGTGGCCTTCGTCGTCGAGCTGGGCGGGAAGATCATCGCAGTCGGGCGCTACGAGCGCTTGCTCGATACCGACCAGGCCGAGGTGGCGTTCGTCGTCGCCGATGCACATCAGGGACGCGGTATCGGGTCGGTGCTGCTCGAGCACCTCGCCGCGGCGGCCCGCGAGTCCGGCGTCCGCCGCTTCGAGGCCCTCGTCCTCGCCCAGAACACCGCGATGCTGCGCGTCTTCCGCGACGCCGGCTACGAGCTGACCCGCCAGCTGGCGTACGGCGAGGTGTCGCTGGAGGTCGCCGTCGACGCGACGGTCACGACCGAGCAGGTGATGCACGAGCGCGAGCAGCGCGCCGAGGCCCGATCGATCCAGCGGCTGCTCTGCCCGCGCTCCGTCGCGATCGTCGGCGCGAGCAACGACCCGGCCAAGGTCGGGCACGCGATCTTCGCCAACCTGTTGCGGATGCGCTTCGACGGGACGCTGTTCCCGGTCAACGCCGAGGCGCGGCACGTCGGCGGGGTGCCGGCGTACAAGTCGGTGCTCGACATCCCTGGCGACGTCGACCTCGTGGTGATCGCGGTGCCCGCCGCGTCCGTACCCGACATCGTGGACGAGTGCGCGGCGCGCGGCGTCCGCGGGCTGATCGTCACGTCCGGCGGTTTCGGTGAGCGCGGCAGTGACGCCGACCGAGTCGCCGGACGTGCCGCGCAGCGCTCGCTGGTGGTCGCGGCGCGGGCGAACGGGATGCGGGTGGTGGGGCCGAACTGCCTGGGCGTCGTCAACACCGATTCGGGCGTGCGCCTGAACGCCTCGCTCGCCCCGTTTCCTCCGTTGGCAGGTCGAGTCGGGTTCTTCTGCCAGTCCGGCGCGCTTGGTGTCGCGGTGCTCGGAGAGGCGGCGATGCGCGGGCTCGGGGTCTCGACGTTCGTCTCCGCCGGCAACCGAGCGGACGTGTCCGGCAACGACCTGCTGCAGTACTGGGAGAATGACCCGCGCACCGACGCCGTCCTGATGTATCTGGAGTCGTTCGGCAACCCGCGCAAGTTTGCTCGCCTCGCGCGGCGGCTGGCTCGGCGCAAGCCGATCATCGCGGTCAACAGCAGCGCTGGGACGGTGGTTGCGGGCCTGGAGTCGACCTCGGTCGAGCTTGGCGACGACACGGCGCGCGCTCTGTTCGAGCGATCCGGCGTGATCCGCGTCGAGACGGTGGGCGATCTGTTCGACGTCGCGCTGCTCGTAACCTCGCAACCGCTGCCACCGGGTGATCGCGTGGCCGTCGTCGGCAACTCGACGGCGCTCGGCGTGCTGGTGACGCACGCTTGCGCGGCCGAGGGCCTCACCCTGGCGCGTCTGGACGACGTGGGCGTGGACGCCAGCGTCGAGGCGTTCGAGCTGGCACTGCGGGTCGCGCTGGACGACGACGGGGTGGATGCCGTGGTGGTCGTGTTCGTGCCGCCGCTGCAACTCGCCACGACCGAGGAGTTCGCGACCGCGCTGCGGGCGGTCGGTGCCACCGCGACCAAGCCGGTGCTGTCCACGTTCCTCGGTCTGCGGGGTGTGCCGCCCGCGCTGGCGGCAACGGGTGACAGCTATCCGGCGCCCGGATCGGTGCCGTCCTACCCTTCACCGGAGCGGGCGGTGCGCGCGCTGGCCCGCGCAGTGCGTTACGCGGCCTGGCGCCGACGTCCGATCGGCGTCGTGGCCGACCTGGCTGGGCTGGATCTCGAGGCCGGACGCGTCCTGGCCGCGGATCTGCTCGCCTCGGGTAAGGCCGACCTCGCGGAGCCGGACGCGGCTCGGTTGCTGAGCACTGTGGGCATCGTGGTCTCCGTGGCTGTGCCCCCGGACGCGGTGGAGGTCGTGATCGGAATGCGCGACGACCCGTCCTTCGGCCCGCTGGCCTCGTTCGGGATCGCCGGCGTCGCGACCGAACTGCTCGGGGATCGCGCGTACGCAGCCGTGCCGTTGACGACCGTCGACGCCGCCGAGGTGGTACGGGCGCCGCGGGCTGCGCCGCTGCTGCAGGGGTACTGCGGCGCAGCGCCGTGCGACCTGGGCGCGCTCGAAGAGCTGGTGCTGCGGCTGGCGACGCTGGCGGACGCGGTTCCTGAGCTGGCCGTGTGCACGCTGCGCGTGCTGGCTGCGCCGGTCGGTGCTTATGTCGCGGCGGTGTCGGCCCGGGTGGCGCCCGCGACGGCGCGTACCGACACCGGCCCACGCCGCCTGCTTGGTCTGTGAGCGAGGCTTGCGAGCGAACCCGAGCCCGCAGAGGCCCAGAGCCAAGATCAACAGGGCTGAATCCGCCTCTGAACGTGCTTTCGACCCTGTTGATCAGAGTCGGGTACCCCAGAAGAACATCCGGGCGGGACCGTCAGCGGCTGATCGTCTGCAGCTGGCCGTCCGCGGTGCCGGTGATCCACACGGTGTGGCTGCCGGGCGCGACGGCGACCGTGTTCGGCTGCCGCACCGTGGGGTAGCGGGCGATCAGCTTCGGCCGCGCGCCCGAGACATCGACATCGACCACCTGGTTGGTCGCGGTGAGCGTCACCCAGGCGGTGTCGGTGGACGTGTCGATCGCCATGCCGTAGGGCCGGCCCGGCAGCGTGAGCCGTCCGACCTGCTTCAGCGGGTGCAGGGCGAACACGAGCAGGGCACCGCCTCGGGTGTCGGCGACGACGATCCGGTCGTGTGCGGTCAGCACGCCATGGGTCGGACCCGCTCCTGCCGGGACCTGGGCGGTGCGCGTCCTCGTCGCGACGTCGAACTCGCTCAGCGTGAACGCGGCGACATCGATGACCGCGACTCGCCGCCCGTCCCCGACCACCCCGCCGGGCTGGCGCACCTCCGGCACCGTCGCGAGCACCCGGCCGTCCTTGACGAACGACAGGGACTTGCCGAACTCGTTGCCGACCACGATCTGCCCGCCCGCCACTGCGGACGCGTCGTGCGGCTGCTTGCCGACCTTGCTCGCGCGAGCCGAACCGTCGGGCAGGCTCACCTCGATCAGCTCGCCGGCGCTCTCGTCGGGCACCAGCACCGGGCCGCCCGGGGCGGCGAGCTGAAGGTGGCGGACGGTGCCGGGCAGCGCGACACTGCGGCGCACGGCGAGCGTTCGGCCGTCCAGGAGTAGCAACCGACTCGGGCCGCGGACCGCGACGGCGAGCAAACCCGTCCGCCGGTCGTAAACGATCCCCTCGGGCGCTGCGCCGATCGAGCGCACGGTGCCGGCGGGGGTCTGCGACGTGAGCGGTGCCTTGGCGGGCTCGGCGGCGGCACCGTGCAGACGGCTGCTACTGGAACACCCGGCAAGAGCCACGGCACCGGCGAGGACGATCCAGTGCGGTCGCGGGCGCATGCTTGCCGAGTCTGCCGCACGGATAGCCTCGGCTGGTGTTCAAGCTGGTGTTCGCCGTCCATCTGCTCTTCGCGATCTTCGTGGTGGGCCCGCTCGTCCACGCCACGACGACGGCATCGCGCGGCATCCGAACCGGCGACGCGGCCGCGAGCGCGTCGGCGGCCCGAGTGGTTCGCGAGTACTCGTACGCATCGGTGCTGGTCGTCCTCGCCGGAATCGGGCTGATGTCACTGAACTCGCCTGACCACAAGGGGGAGAAGGTGGCCGAGTTCGGCGACACCTGGATCTGGCTCTCCGTGCTCCTGTGGCTGGTCGCGGTCGTCATCGGCCTGACCGTCGTCGTCCCGGCTTTGACGAAGGCGGCGAAGGTGATCGGCGAACAGGGCTCGGTCGCGACGCTCACTGCGCGGGCGGGCGGCGCGGGCGGCGTTGTCGGACTGATCTTCGCCGGGATCGTGTTCCTGATGGTGTACCAGCCGGGGAGCTAGTGCTTGGCGCGGCGTCAGCCCGCATCTGCTGATCTGGCGAGAACCCTATGCGGCGACCGTCTCGTCATGAGGGGTGGAGGTTGGTGCGTGCGTGACGAAGCGAGCTTCCGTGCGTTCGTCGAGGCGAACGGCGCGACACTGCTGCACGCCGCCCGCCTGCTGACCGGCGACCACCATCGAGGCGAGGATCTCGTGCAGACCGCACTTATCAGGCTCTATCTGAAGTGGGACCGAGTGGACGTGCCGCTGGCGTACGCCCGCAAGTCGCTCGTGACTGCGCACATCGACTCCACGCGGCGCCGGTGGTGGGGCGAACGGCCGACCGAGACGATGCCCGAGCTGAGTTCGTCCGATGTGTCGGCGGGTGCGGACGAACGGGACCAGCTGCGCCGGATGCTCGCCGAGCTGAGTCCGCGCGAGCGGGCTGTCGTCGTACTGCGCTACTACTGCGACCTGTCCGAGCGAGAAGCGGCGACGACCCTCGGCATGCCGCTCGGGACGGTCAAGAGCACCTGCTCGCGGGCGTTGATGCGCCTGCGGGTGCAAGCCGGTGTCGGGGGTGGGTCATGAGTCCCAACGAATCGCAGTTGCGCGCTGCGCTCCGCGATGGCGAAGGGGCCTCGCTCGACGTCGATGTGGTGGTGGCCGGCGCGATCCGGGCGCACCGTGCCCGTCGCCAGCGCGTCGCGTCCGTGGCTGGCGCGATCGCAGTCGTCGCCGGTGTTGCGGTCGGCGTGACGTTGGTAGGACGCGGCGGTGATCCGACCAGCCCCGGCCCGGTGCTCGGCGCGGGGCACGGATCGGTGTCCAGCACGACGGGCGGCTCGCAACGGCCGGGTCCGTCCCCGCTGTCCCAGGGCTCGGATGCCCCTGCCCAGGGCGCAAATCCGGCCGCGGCGACGATCCGGTGTCCGTCAGGCCTGCCGCGGTTCCTGCTGCCCGGAGGGGGTGGGACGACGCAGTTCGGCTCGGACGGTGCGCTGTTTGCGGCCCCCGTTGTCGCGATGAAGGTATGTGGCTATCCGGCCGGCACCGGGACGCTCGGTGCTTCGCGGGTCTTGACCGGCCGGCGGGCAGGCGAGCTGGTCGCGAGCCTGGAAAGTGCGGCGACGACGCGCGGTGATCGTGTGTGCCCGGACTCGACGACGGGTGTCGGGGACGCGTCGCTTGCGATCTACGGGGTGACCGCGTCAGGACAGCGGCTGCATGCGGTCACCGTGACGCTGGGTTGTCCGAGCCTGGTCACCAATGGCACCGCGGCGCGCTATTACTGGTTACCTCCCAGCTGGCTGTCCGGCCTGACCACGCCGGGTTTCCACCCGCCGGCCATTCGATCCGGAGTCCCCACCCGCTAGCTGCTGCGATCAGTGCGTTACACGTCGCCCGAGCGCAACCCGGAAACCCAGGACCGCGCGGCGACGAAGTCCCCGTCAGACATGCCGAGTCCGACATCGTTCGCCACCGAATCCGCCTTCGGATACGAGCCGAGGAACCGCACCACCGGGCACACCCGGTGCAACCCCATCAGGGCCTCGGCCATGCGGGCATCCGCGATGTGGCCCTCGGCGTCGATCGAGAACGAGTACCGGCCCAAGGTGTCGCCGATCGGACGGGACTCGATGCGCGAGAGGTTTACGCCGCGGGTTGCGAACTGCTCGAGCATCTCCAGCAGGGCGCCGGCTCGGTCGCTCGGCAGGTGCACGACGAGCGACGTCTTGTCCGCGCCGGTCGGACTGGGGACCGTGCCGGGGCGGCCGACGACGACGAAGCGGGTGACGGCGGCTGCGTTGTCGGCGACCTGCTCGACCAGCGCCGTCAGCCGGTACTGGGCGAGCGCTGCAGGCGGGACGAGCGCGGCATCGAAGCCCGGCGACGCGCCCGGGTCCGCGAGTTCGACGGCTGCGGCAGTGTTCGAGGTGGACGCGATATGCCGAGCGGCCGGGACATGAGCGGACAGCCAGCCACGGCACTGCGCCCAGGCGTGCGGGTGCGCCGCGATCTCGCGCACGTCCGCGAGCGCGGTTCCGGCCCGCGCGGCAAGTGCGAACGAGACCGGCACGAGCACCTCGCGCACCATGACCAGCGGGGTGCCGGTCGCAAGCGTGTCCAACACGGCGGTCACCGCTCCTTCGACGGAGTTCTCGATCGCCACCACCGCGAAGTCGGCGTCGCCGGACCGCACCGCGTCGATGGCGGCAACGACATCGGGCTGCGGAACGTATTGCGCCACGTTCGGGTCCGCGACCGACCGCAACGCGGTCTCGGTGAACGTCCCCGCCGGTCCGAGAAAGGCGTAGCGCGGCAGCCGAGCGGGCGTCGAAGGCATCGTCTGAGCCTAAGCGGCACGGCGGCCCCCAATCAGCTTTTCATCCGCAGTCACCGCTTCCTGGCCCGCGAAGCGACCATCCGTGCGGGAAAGTCGTTGATTACGGCAGGCGCGTGGCGTCGATGCGCCGTTGCAGGTACGGCACCCAGCGGCCGGCGTAGCGCTGCTGCAGTTGCGGGATCGTCCAGTCGGTGCCCTCGATGACCTGCCGGCACCGGTATGTCTCGCAGTGGCAGTACAGGACGAAGTCGCGGTCGACGGTGCTCGTCGCGTAATCGCTGGTCAGTTCCTCGCCGGCCGCGACATCGCGGGTGGTGGCGAGCGTGTACTCGTCGGTCCAGCCCAGATTCGGTTCGCAGCTGTGGTTGCCGAAGTGGTTCGCAGTGCCTGGTGGCAGGACGAGATGCAGGTCCTCGTCCACCACGATGCTGTCGAGGTAATGCTCCGGCTCGTCGAGCAGGGCGTGCAGGTGCGCCGTGGACACCAGCCGTCCGCCGAGCCGCGACACCACAGTGGCTGCGGAGATCGGCGCATTCGCGAAAAGTCCACGACCGGCGATCCGGGACGCACGTACCTGGACGTCCGGATTCAGCCAGCAAAGCGGTTCCGGTTCGCGCACAAGCGTTCGAACTCAGCTCGCTGCGCGCCGGCGTCCGCGACGGGCGCGCAGGTAGTCGGCGACGACGTACTCGCCGAGCGCGCCCGGCTTGGGCAGGAACACCCGGCCACCGTTGCGGCGGCCCAACTCCTGCATGAACGACACCAGCCGGGCGTCGTCGTCGAGCATGAAGACGTTGATCGTGGCGCCGCGCCGGGTGCACCGCTCGACCTCGGCGAGAGTGGCCGCGATGGTCTCGCGCGTCGGCGGCCAGGCGAAGTCGGCAAAGCCGTCGCGGGCCAGGTGTGCGGTCGGCTCGCCGTCGGTGATGACGAGGATGACCGGCTCGGACGAACGGTGTTTGTCGAGGTGGCGCCGCGCGAGCATCAGCCCGTGCTGCAGGTTGGTGCCCTGGACCCGGTCCCAGTCGTGCTCGACCAGTTCGCCGATCGACAGCACCCGCGCGTAGTCGCTGAAGCCGATGATCTCGATGGCGTCCTGCGGGAACCTGGAGCTGATCAGCGCGTGCAGCGCGAGGGCGGTCGTCTTCGCCTCGCCCCAGGTGCCGCGCAACTCCATCGAGTACGACATGTCCACGAGCAGGGCGACGGCAGCGGACGAGCGGCGTTCGGTCTCGACGACTTCGAAGTCCTCGGCCTCAAGACCAAGCGGAAGTCCCGTCGATCGTCCAACCGCGTTGCGTACGGTACGCGCGACGTCCAGCGGCTGCTCGTCGCCGAAGCGCCACTCGCGGCTGGCGCCGGTGACCTCGCCGGCGGCGCCCGCGTCGCGGACGTCGTGTCCGCCGCGCCCGCGTGTGTCGAGCAGTTCGAAGACGCGACGCAGCGCGGTCGAGCCGAGCCGGCGCAGCGCGCGGGGGGTCAGCTTTAGACCGTCACTGCCGCGTTCGAGGTAGCCCTGACGGCGCAGTTCCCGTTCGATGCGGCGCAGCTGCGCAAGGTCGTCGACGGCCTGGCGCCCGAGCGCGCGCTCGATGAGTTCCTCGTCGATGTCGTCCAGGCTGGCCCCGGGATAGTCCTGGCCCAACAGGTCGTCCATCTGATCGAGGTCGGCCAGCTCGGCCAGCGCGCCGGTCGCGTCCGACAGACCCATCGGATCCTCGCCGTCCATGCGCTGCCGCCCGCCCCAGCGCAGATCCGGACGCGCGGAGCGCAGACCTTGCTGCAGCCGGGCCATCTCCTCGGCCAGTCCGGAGCTGCTCAGCGCCTGCTGCATAAGGGATTCCAGCTCGCTACGCTGCTCGGACGTGAGGCTGTCGAGCAGCCGTTGTGCAGCGGCAGCCCGCCGCGCGAGCGAGTCGATCAGCTCGGCCAGATTCTGCGGCGACTCCGGAAAGAAGTCGCCGTACTGGTTCATGAACTGTGCGAAGTCCTCGGGCGTGTGCTCGCCGCGTGCGTCCGCGTCGAGCATCTCGTTGAGCGCGCGCATCATCTCGCGGATGCGCTCCAGGTCCTCGGGCGTCGCGTTCTGTATCGCCTGGCGGATGCCGGCGAACTGCGAGTCGAGCACCTCCTCGCGAAGCAGCTGCTGGATCTGCTCGTACGTCTGCTGAGCTTCCGGCGAGCGCCATTGGTAGTCAGCGAGCTGGCGGACAGCACGGGCGGTGTCGTCGGGCAGTGCGTCGAGCTCGGCCTCGGCCATCCGCGCCGAGTCGGCGGGATCGGGGAACAGCGCCCGGCGCTCGGCGTCCACCGCCTCGTCGAGCAGTTCCTTCACCCGCTGAAGCGTGCCGTCGAGCGGGCCGCTGCGGCGCAGTTCGCGGGCACGCTCCCGGGCGCGGCGACGCAATGCGTCCAGCCCGTCGCGTCCGTTGGCGCCCCGGCGCAGCATTCGGTTGAGCGCACTGCGCGGCGACGATCCGGCCAGGACGTCGTCACCGATCTCGTCCAGCGCCTCGCGCACGTCGTACGGCGCGGCCAGCGGATCCGGTCCGCCGTGCCACGCCCCGTACTGGTACGGACCGCGTTCAGTTGCCATAGATGGTCCGCGCGCCGTCGGAGTCCTTGGCCAGCCGCTTGTTCAGGTGCAGCCCCTCCAGCGCGAATTCGAGCACGGCCGCCGCGATACCGACCGCGGCTGGGCCCTCGCCGATGCCGTCCGGTTCGAGCCGCTCGAGCAGGGCCGACAGCACCGGGACCGGGCCAAGCTGGGCGAGCAGGCTCTCCGCGCCGACGCTGTCACCGGTCTCGACGGTCATGCCGTGGTCGAAACGCTCCTGCAGCGGCCGCAGGTCCAAGCCGGCGAGGCGGGCGCGGTAGGTCTCGGCGATCGACCGGCGCAGCAGGTGCTCAAGCACGTCGAACTCGCGCCCCTCGTCCGCGTCGTCGAACTCGACCTTGCCCCGCGAGGCGGCGATCACCGCGGGCACGTCAGCGATGCGGGCGACTGCGATCGGCTCGCCAGTCATGGCCGCGCGCCGCACCGCCGAGGCCGCGACGGTCTCGACCGAGGCGATCGCGAAACGGGCCGAGACGCCCGAGCGCTGGTCGACCTGCGGAGCGTCGCGGACGTTTCGGGCAAAGCGTCCGATCACCTCGAGCAGGTGCGCCGGGACGACGGGCGCGGCGAAGTCGGTGTCGCTCCACAGCACCGCGGCTTCCTGCACGATGAGCGCCAGCTCGTCGGTGAGCGCGAGCGGGTAGTGCGTGCGCACCTCGGCCCCGAAGCGGTCCTTCAGCGGAGTGATGATCCGACCGCGGTTGGTGTAGTCCTCGGGGTTCGCGCTCGCGACGAGCATGAGGTCGAGGGGGAGGCGCAACTGGTAGCCGCGTACCTGGATGTCGCGCTCCTCCAGCACGTTGAGCAGCGCGACCTGGATCCGCTCGGCGAGGTCAGGGAGTTCGTTGATCGCGACGATGCCGCGGTTGGTGCGCGGGACGAGGCCGAAGTGGATCGTCTCGGGGTCGCCCAGGGTGCGGCCCTGGGCGACCTTGATCGGATCGACGTCGCCGATCAGGTCGCCGACCGAGGTGTCCGGAGTCGCCAGCTTCTCGCCGTAGCGTGCGCTGCGGTGCTTCCAGGCCACGGGCAGCAGATCGCCGTCGGTCGTCAGCAGGGCGAGGCAGCGCGAGCAGGACGGCGCGTACGGGTGGTCGTTGATCTCGCACCCGTCCACGACCGGTGTCCACTCGTCCAGCAGGCCAACGATGGTGCGGATCAGGCGAGTCTTGCCCTGTCCGCGCTCGCCGAGCAGCACCATGTCGTGCCCGGCGAGTAGCGCGCGCTCGACCTCGGGCACGACGGTCTCGTCGAAGCCGACGATGCCGGGCAGGGACGGCTCGCCCGCGGCCAGGCGGGCGATCAGGTTCTGGCGTAATTCGGTCTTGACGCCGCGGTGCACGTGCCCGGATGCACGCAGGTCTCCGAGCGTGTCGGCGGTGGGAGCTGCTGTCACGATTTCGACGCTACGTCGCAGGTGGTGATCGCGCCACGGACCCGGCCAGTTGTCGATCGGGACGCAGCGCGATAGTGAGCGGATGGCCATCGACATCGACGTGCTTCGCGACGCGGACCGGCGTGCGGTCGAGGCCACCGTGGCGGTTGTCGCTCGGTGCACCGTTGCCGATCTGGCGAAGCCCACGCCCTGTGGCGACTGGAACGTCGCCGAATTGCTCGCGCACATGGGCGTCCAACAGCACGGCTTCGCCGAATCAGCCGCCGGCGGCGGCGCCGAGCTGGCTGGATGGCGGCCGACCCCTCTTGGTGAGCAGGCAGTGACCGCCTACACCGCGGCCTGCAGCAGGGTGTTGGACGCTTTTGCTGTTCCCGACCTCGCCGAACGCTCGTTCGCGTTGCCCGAGATTCGCGACGGCGGACCGTTCCCCGCACGACTTGCCGTCGGGTTCCATCTCGTCGATAACGTCGTGCACGCATGGGACGTGGCGAGCGCGCTGGGTGTGGACCCCGCCCTCGATGACGATCTTGTGCGCCTCGCCCTACGGATCGCTGAGGCAGTGCCGGACGGCCCGGAACGACAGGACGCCAACGCCGCGTTCGCCCCCGCGCTACCGGTCCCAGACGACGCCGCCCCGCTCGATCGGGTGCTCCTGCTGCTGGGGCGCACGCCACAGTGAGGGTGCGGCCAATGACTACGGCGCGACGGCAGGCGTTCACCGTGTCAATCTGAACCGGTGCGCGCCACTTTTCATCTCGATGATCTGGACGCGCGCCTGCTTCGCGAGTTCGACGCCGCACCTCGCGTGGGCGTTCTCGAACTCTCCCGCCGGCTCGGCGTCGCCCGCGCGACCGTGCAGGCGCGGCTGGACCGCCTCGTGTCCCGTGGGGTCATCGCCACGTTCGCGCCGAGGATCGATCCCGAGGCGCTCGGCTACGGCGTGACGGCGTTTGCCACGTTGGAGATCCGGCAGGGTCTGGGAACCCAGGTGCTCGAGCACCTGCGTTCGATCCCCGAGGTGCTTGAGGTGCACACGATCACCGGTCAGGGCGACATGCTGTGCCGGGTGGTCGCCCGATCGAACGACGATCTGCAGGACGTGCTCAATCGGGTGACCGAGTTCCCCGAGATCGTGCGGACCTCGACCGTGATCGCGCTGTCCAACCCGGTGCCGCACCGAGTGCTCCCGCTGGTGTGAGCCGGCGCACGCGAGGCTGGCAGAGACGTCAGGGGCGGAACGCGGTAGCGCTGACGAGGGTGACCTTCATCGTCTTGCCGGTCGGCGTCTCGTACTCGACCGTGTCGCCCTCGCGCGCACCGGTGAGCGCCTTGCCCAGAGGAGAGGCGGCCGAGTACACGTCGATGCCCGCGGTTTCGGACTCCTCGCGCGAGCCGATCAAGAACTTCTCCACCCCATCGTCACCGAAGCTGACCTCGACCACCATGCCTGGACCGGCCACCCCGTTGCTCACCGGAGCCTCACCGACATGCGCGGTGCGCAGTAGCTCGCGCAGCTGCAGGATGCGTCCCTCCTGCTTGCCCTGCTCTTCGCGGGCGGCGTGGTAGCCACCGTTCTCGCGGAGATCACCCTCCTGGCGACGGTCGTTGATCTCCTTCGCGATCACCGGGCGGTGGGCGATGAGTTCCTCGAGCTCTTTCGACAAGCGGTCGTGCGCATCCTGGGTGAGCCAGGTGGCGGTGCTGTCGTCGGTCGTGGACACGTCGGTACTCCAGAGCTAGCCGGTGGGAGATTTCGGCCCGATCGCCTCGAACCGAAGCTCTGAACCTAACACCGCACCCCGCGTGGATGCGAAGTCGGCTATCGCAAGGCACCGCCGCGTCCGCGGCTGCCGGGCATCGGGGACAATGGCAGGGTGAGTTCGGAACGTCTGCGCCTGATGGCTGTGCACGCCCACCCCGACGACGAGTCGAGCAAGGGTGCGGCGACGATGGCGCGCTACATCGACGAGGGCGTGGACGTGCTGGTCGTGACGTGCACCGGCGGCGAGCGGGGCAGCATTCTCAATCCCGCGCTGCAGGGACGCGCCGACATCGAGGCCAACATCGCAGAGATCCGTCGCGCCGAGATGGACCATGCCCGCGAGGTACTCGGCGTCCGGCAGAACTGGTTGGGCTTCGTCGACTCCGGCCTGCCCGAAGGCGATCCGTTGCCGCCGTTGCCCGAGGGCTGCTTCGCGCTCCAGCCGCTGGAGGAGGGAGTACGCCGGCTGGTGAAGGAGATCCGCGAGTTCCGTCCCCAGGTCGTCACCACCTACGACGAGAACGGCGGTTATCCGCATCCGGACCACATCCGCTGCCACGAGGTGTCGGTCGGCGCGTTCGAGGCTGCCCCCGACGGGGACGCGTTCCCGGACGAGGGCGAACCCTGGCAGCCGCTGAAGCTCTACTACGACGTCGGCTTCAGCCCGGAGCGCTTCGACGCCCTGCATGGGGCGTTGATCGCCAAGGGCCTGGAGTCGCCGTTCGAGGAAAGGCGCAAGCGCTGGGACGAGATGAAGGAGAAGTTCCGAGCGCCCAAGGTCACGACCCGGGTCAACGTCGCGAACTGGTTCGAGCGCCGCGACTCCGCCTTGCTGGCGCATGCCACCCAGGTCGACCCGAAGGGCTGGTTTTTCTCCGTCCCGTTGGACCTCCAACGTGAGGCCTGGCCGACCGAGGACTTCGAGCTGGCCCGCTCACTGGTCGACTCGACGATCCCCGAGGACGATCTGTTCGCCGGCATCCGCGACGCCGGGTTCCACGCATGATCATCGCGGAGCTGCTCGCCAGGAGCGGCGAGGGATGGAAATCCGGACCGATCGGGCTGGCCGTGATCCTCGTCCTCTGCGTCGCGTCGTACTTCCTGTTCAAGTCGATGTCCAAGCACCTGCGCAAGGTGCGCGAGGAGTTCCCGGTCGGGCAAGAGCAGCCGTCCCCGACCGTCGAAGCGAGTCCGACGAGTCCCGCGACTCCGGCGCAGCCCGCTCAGTCCGACCCCGAGTCACCCGGGTAGCGCGCCGCTGCCGCGCGCAGGCTCGCCGCCACCAGACTGCGCAGCTCCGGCGGCTCGAGTACCTCGACGTGCTCGCCGAGCTGCATCAGCGCGTGCTGCGCGTGTTCCATCGACTCGATTGGGACGGTGGTGCGCGCCCACCCGTCGGCGTCCGGCGCCCCCATCGCGGCATGGCCGGCGCGGGCGGCCGGTGATCCGATGAGGAAGAGCAACGTGCGTCCCGCCGCGGAAAGTCGGATCGTCGCCGTGCTGCGAAAGACCCGCCGCTCATAGTCGCGCTGGTAGGCCGACCAGTGCTCCTGCAGGTCGAAGCCGCTCGGGCGCTCGAACGATTCATCGAGGTTTGCTGCCGCGTGGACCCGGGAGAGCCGGTAGGTGCGCGGGTCGCGTCCGTCGGATTGCACGTTCGCCACGAGGTACCAGACACCTGCCTTGAGGACGAGGCCGAGCGGCTCGAGTACCCGCTCGACGACGGCGCGATTGCCGCGCTCGTAGCGGACCCGGATGCGCTGCTGGCTCCACACCGCGTCGGCGACGCCGGGCAGGCAGGGCGGAGCGTCATCGTCGCGCAGCCAGCCCGGCGCATCCAGGTGGAATCGATCCCGGATGCGCGATGCGCGCTCGCGCAGCTGTGGCGGCAGGGCGGCGAGCAACTTGAGCTGGGTGGCAGCGAGGACGCTGCCGAGCCCGAGATCGGCCGCGGCGCTGGGCATGCCGGCCAGGTTCAGGGCATCGGCTTCGTTCGCGGTGAGGCCGGTCAGCGTGGTGCGGTAGCCGTCGAGCAGCTGGAAGCCGCCGGCGCGTCCCCGGGTGCCGTACACCGGGATGCCGGCGGCGTTGAGTGCCTCGACGTCGCGATAGATGGTCCGCAGCGATACCTCGAGCTCGTCGGCGAGGCGCTGCGCGCTCACCCGTCCCCGGGTGTGCAGGGTCAGCAGGACGGACAACAGCCGGCTGGCGCGCATGTCCACGATTGTCGCGCGGAATCTTGACACTCGCTGACAGGTTTGCGAGCGACGATGCTCCGAGGAAACCGAGACGAAGGAGAGCACATGCACGCCACCATCACCATCACCGGCAAGTCCTGGGACGAGTCGAGCGTCGCCGGCAGCGATCCGGCCCACGCGATCGCCCGGGCGACGTTCACGACGGCTTACGCCGGCGACCTGGTCGGCGTGTCCACTTGCGCCCTTCTGATCTGCTACGTCGGCGGCGACCCGTCCGACCCGGCGACGCTGGTCGGCCCCTACTCCGGCTACGAGCGGGTGACCGGCACGTTGGACGGGCGCAGCGGCAGCTTCGTCTTCGCCGCGACGGGCGAGCACAGCGGCGGCGTCGCCCGCACCGCGGTGACGATCGTCGCCGAGTCGGGGACCGGTGAGCTAGCCGGCATCAGCGGCTCGGGCAGCTATGCCGCCGATGCGATGGAGTACACGATGGAACTGGACTACGACCTCGCCTGATTGGGGACATCGTGGACGTCACGCGAGAACAGGTGATCGCCTACCGGGTGGCGGCCCAGCAGCTGGACCGCTCGGCGGCCAAGCTCGGCGATCTCGCCGTGCTCGACCTCGGCGTGCAGGACGCGGCCGGAGAGCAGGCCCGGCTGGCCTTCGACGCGCGGCTGCCGGACACCCCGCCAGTGGACGCGGTCGGCCCAGGCC
>JALZAI010000351.1 GCA_030948475.1 Actinomycetota bacterium | reverse complement strand
CTAGTTGATCATCGGTGCAAGGGCGAGCACGTCATCTGCCCCCTGCACGTGTCCCGGCGCGAGAAACACGGTGCGCACGCCCTTCTCGGCGAGGGACGAGTAGCGCTGCCGCTGTTCGGCGTGCGTACCCGCATGGTGGCTGCGCGCGAACGTCGCTGCTGCGGTACGGCCACGCAGTTGTTCGACCCGGGACCAGACCTCGTCGCGATCGCGGCCGACGACCGGCAGGTCCAGCACGGTGACGGCCACGTCGCCTTGGTCCCGGCCGGCCTGGTCGCAGTGGCGACGCAACACCGCGATCTTCCGATCGAGGGATTCGTCGGTGGCCAGGTTGCAGCCGTCCGCGAGGCGCGCGGCGATCCGCAGGGTCCGGCGCTCGCCTCCCCCGCCGACGATGATCGGTACCTCCGACGCGGGTCGCGGGTAGCAGGTGGTTTCCGGCAGGCTGACCCGTTCGCCGGAGTAGGCCTTCGTCCCCGGCGAGCACAACGCGCGGATCGTCTCGATCGCCGTCTCGAGACCGTCGAGGCGCTGCGTCGCGGACGGGAACGGCACCCCGAAGGCCGCATGCTCGCGAGCCCACCATCCGGCGCCGATTCCGAGGAACGCCCGGCCGCCACTGAGCACGTCCAGGGTCGCGACCGCCTTCGCGGTGATGCCGGCCGGGCGGAAGGTCACTGGCGACACCAGCGTCCCGAGGCGCAGATCGGTGTCGAGACCGGCAAGCAGGCCGAGGGTCACCCATGGCTCGGGGATCGGCGCCCAGGCCCGGTCGACCTGCGGGATCTGGATGAGGTGGTCCATGAGTGCGATGCCTGCGAAGCCCGCCTCGTCGGCGGCGAGCGCGATGCTCGTGAGCCAGCCCGCCGGGTCCTGGTCCCACGGGAATCGGGACACCTGCAGGACGAAGTCCAGATCGTCGTGCCGTGCGCTGATCTCCGGCACCGTTGCCACCCCGGACGGAGTCGGCGCGTCCGATCGCACGACCACGACCTGGTCCCATCCCTCGGATTCGACCTCGCCCGCCACATCGGCGGCCCGGGCCAGCTGAGCCGCGAGAACGCGCGCCGGCACACGCCGCTCGCGTTGCGCGTTGCGCTGCATCGCCAGCGCGTCGGGAACGTCGAACACAATCGCTAGCGCCGGCAGCCCATGCTTCTTGGCCAGCGCGAGGTAACCGCGCCGACGCTGTGCGTCCAGGCCCAGCGTGTCGACGACGCAGGTGAGCCCGCGTCGCACGCGGGCGGCGAGGATGTCGTCAAGTAGCCGGAATGCGTCCGCGGACGCGTCCAGGTCGTGCCGCCCGCTGCCGACGATGCCGCGCAGGTCGTCGGCGGACACGATCTCCTGCGCCCGGTAGGCCGTGCGCGCCCAGCTCGACTTCCCGGCGGCGGACGCTCCGACGAGTACCACGATCGCGGGGTCGGGAAGGCTGCTCGCCATGCGCGCAGTCTCGCACCCGCAATGCCCTGATCTTCTATCCCGCCGAGCCGAATCGTGCCGGTGTCGATACCGTGATTCGGGCGCTGCTGTTCGGGGCGGGACCTGCAAGGAGGTAGACGGGTGCGTGGGTCGGAGCACTGGGTCGTCGTGGGACTGGACAACGGCGGGACCAGCAACAACGCCACGGTCCTGGACGCCAACGGCCACTTCCTCGTCGATCGCCTCGTCGAGAACGCCTCGTTCGTGCAGCAGGGCCCCGACATCGCCCTCACCGCGCTCACCTCGGCGTTCGCCCACGTCCTCGAGTTGACCGGGACCGCCCGATCGGCCGTGCGCGCGGTCGGATTGGACACACCGGGACCCACCAGCGCCGACGGCGTCATCTCCTCCAAGGGGGCGACCAACTTCTCGGCTCCGGCTTGGCACAGCTTCGACTTCCGGGGCGGGCTGGAAGAGCGCCTCCAGCTACCCGTCGTCTACAACAACGACGGCAATGCGGCCGCCCTCTACGCACACCACGAGTTCTTCGGTACCCGGGCCACCGAACTGTCCTCGGTGTCGGCGATCGTGGGGACGGGACTGGGCGGCGGCGTCATCGTCGCGGGCAGCGCGGTGCAGGGAGTCGCCGGTATGGCCGGCGAGTTGGGTCACGTCCATATCCCGATGAACGGCCTGCTCGAGGACGACCAGCCGCTGCCCGAGTGCAACTGCGGCTTCAGCGGCGACGCCGAGAGCGTCGCGTCGCTGAAGGGAATCGAGAAGAACCTGTTGCCCTACTGGCTGCGGCGCTATCCGGACCATGAGTTGAACTCGATGGCGTCGATCGGGCAGGCGGCCAAGCTGGTGCGAACGTATGCCGAGAACAAGGATCCGTTGGCGCTGCGCATCTTCGAGCAGCAAGCCATGGCATTGGGCCGGCTGTTCACCATCGCGGCGAACTTCACCGATCCGGACGCCTATTTCCTGGGCGGTGGCGTGGTCGAGACGACGCAGGAGCTGCGGGACTGGTTCCTCGCGACGGTCCGGGCGAACACCGTATTGCGCGCGGAACAAGATCGCCTCACCACCCTCGCGCTGATGCCGGACCTGGACATGGCCGGTGCACGTGGTTCGGCGATAGCCGCGCTGGAGTCCGTGCACGACCTCTCCGGGCTGACAATTTCGTAATACCCAGCATGGTGCGATCGCTGCCCGGTCGCCGATCTAGGGGGGCCCCTAGCGCCGAACGCCGACAGGTGAAGCGCGATAGCGAGGTCGGACGGCGAGGGGCGCTGAGGCGCACTCGCCGCGCCAGGACGAGGTTCGAGTTTGTGGCGTCAGATGCCACATCGTGCCGGAGTCTTTACAACGCGCCCTGGTCGGTGAATTCTTCCCTTGGTCCTGAGATCGACGTGCTTGGTGGTTCTTACTATGGGGGTGGTCGCGATGTCCTGGCACCTGTCCGGTCGGTACTTCGAGAACTGCAACTGCAATGTGGTCTGTCCGTGTACGGCGTCGTTCTCCCTCGGCGCCGACTTCGACAGGTGCCAAGTCGTGCTCGTGTTCCACATCGACACCGGTGACATCGATGGCGTCGACGTCGGCGGGCTGACCGTCGCCGCCGTGGCAGACGCGCCGAAGGTGATGACCGACGGCAACTGGCGGCTCGGGATGCTGATCGATTCCTCCGCCTCTGACGAGCAGGCGGACAAACTCGGCGCGGTGTTCTCCGGACAGCTCGGCGGACCCATGCAAGCTCTTGCCCCACTCGTCGGGGAGATGCTCGGTGTAGAGCGGGTGCCGATGCAGTTCAGTTCCGACGGCGGCAGGCATAGCTTGCAGCTGGGTGAGATCGGTGCTCTCGAGGTCGAGGACGTCGTCCCGTTCGGCATCGAGTCGGGCGAAGCGGTGCGTCTCGCCGGCGTCTTTCATCCCGCGGGCAGCGAGCTGACGATCGCCAAGGCCGGGGACTCGCGCGTCAGGGTATTCGGTCTCGAGCCGGAGCTGGGGGGTCAATCCGCCTTCTCGACCGCGTTCGCCTGGTCTGCGTAGACCCGGGTGAGCGTGCTCGGAGCCGCGCCGGTCTCGGCCGGCGCGCGGACACGCGATCAGCTCGCAGCATGGCGTATCGCCATCTACGGCATCCTTGTCGTGCTTGCCGCGGCAGCGTGGTTGGTGACCGGGCTACGCATGTCGGGAATGTCATCTGCCCCAGGCGCAGCGTTGGGCACGTTCGCGTTCTTCATCGTCACCTGGGTGGTGATGATGGCCGCGATGATGTTTCCGACGGTAGCCCCGATGGTCGCGATGTACGTCAGCGTTCAACGTGGGCGGCGACGCAAGGCCATGCCGGCACCGGTCGGAGCGACCGCACTGTTCGTCGCGGGCTACCTGCTCATCTGGTCGCTGGCTGGCGTGCTCGCGTACGCCATCGTGGGTCTGGTTGGTCGGCTCGATCTCGCCGATCTGTCCTGGGACCGCGGCGGTCACTGGCTTGCGGCCGGGGTGCTATTCGTAGCCGCGGCGTATGAGGCCACGCCGTGGAAGCAGGCCTGCCTGACCCGATGCCGCGGACCGCTGAGCTTCATCCTCACCAGCTGGCGTAACGGCCGGCTTGGCGCACTTCGAATGGGCGTTGTGCACGGCGCGTGGTGCCTAGGCTGCTGCTGGGGCCTGATGGCCGCACTGTTCGCGCTCGGCGTGATGAGCCTGGCGTGGATGGCGCTTGTCGCCGCGCTCATCGCCGTTGAGAAGCTACTTCCCTGGCGGCGCACCGGGGTTGCTCTGGCTGCCTGCCTACTGCTCGGATTGGCCGTCGCCGTCGCGCTCGCGCCTGACCACGTCCCAGGACTGAGCGCTCCGTCCCCAATGATGATGACCGCGCGCTAACCTGCATCGATTTGCTCGAGATCAGCGTCCTTCAGGCGCGATCGACGAGGGGTAGCGAACGCAGGCCGCGCTCCAGATGCCACTGCAGGTGGGCCGCGATCAGCCCGCTCGCCTCGCGCCGCGCGTCCGGGCGGCTCGAGTCGGCGTGCGTCCAGTTCCCGCCGAGAAGGGCGGCCATCAGCGCAATCGACTCGGGCTGCGGGCGGGCCGAGCCGGGCGGACGGCAGTTCGGGCAGACGACTCCCCCGGCGGCGACGTGGAACGCGGAGTGCGGGCCGGGAGCCGAGCACGAAGCGCACACCGACAACGCCGGCTCCCAGCCGGACAGCGACATCGACCGGACGAAGAAGGCGTCGAGCACCAGGCCCGAGTCGTGCACACGCTCGACCAGCGCCCGCAGCGCGCCGACGACGAGCAGGTAGAGCCGCAGCGCCGGCTCACCCTCCTCGGTCATTCGCTCAGCCGTCTCGCAGATCGCCGACACCGACGTCCAGCGCGGGTAGTCATTCGCCAGCCGCGCACCGTACGCCGCGATCGACTCGGTCTGCTGCACGACGTCGAGGCCACGCTGGCCGCCCGGCGGACGCTGCCCCTCGGAAAGGCGCGTGTAGAGCTGGATGTCGAGGTGGCTGCCCGGTTCGAGGCGGGCACCGAACTTGGACGAGGTGCGCCGCACACCCCTGCCCACAGCACGCACCCGGCCGTGACGGCGCGTGAGCAGGGTGACGATGCGGTCTGCCTCGCCAAGCTTGTGCACGCGCAGCACGACCGCCTCGTCCCGGTAGAGCGGCATGCTGCGATCTTCTCACCGTCACCGGACAGCGACCGGCTGCGACGCGTCCGCGGCGGCGGTCAGCCGCCGGTACAACGCCAGCGCCGCGGCGCCGGTGAACAGCCCGGACGCGATGGCGACCAGGAAGGCGACCCGCGCACCGTGCGCGTCCGCGATTCCCCCGACCAGTGCCGCTCCGGCGCCGTAGCCGATGTTGAGCCCGGTCAGCACCCACGCCAGGCCCTCGGTCAGTGACGTCCCCGGGACGAGCTGCTCGACCAGGCCGAATGCGGTGATCAGGGTCGGGGCGGTGGCCAAGCCGACCACGAACGCGCAGACGGCGAGCACGACGACATCCGTGGCGGCGAGGAACAGGATCGGCAGGACGGCGAAGATCACCGCCTGCAGCCGGTACCGGGCCAGGACGCTGGCCCGCCACGTCCGCGCCCCGTAGACCAGTCCAGCGGTGCCGCTGCCGGCCGCGAAGAGTGCGAGGACGAGGCCGCTCAGGCCGCGCTGACCGTGCTGCCCGCAGAACGCGACCATGGTGACTTCGGCGCTGGCGAACAGTGCGCCCATGCCGGCGGCACCCACGGAGAGCAGCACCACGCCGCGGTGCCGCAGCGCCGACGGATGCGGCGGGCCGCCAGCTGGATGGGGCATCGGCTCGGTGCCGCGTTGCGTCGAGAGCCACAGCGCGCCGACTCCGATCAGCACGCAGCACACGTACAGCACGATGATCGGGTCGGCGTGGGTGGCGATGAGTGTCGCGATCAGCGGACCGAAGACGAAGATCACCTCGTCCAGCACCGACTCGAGCGAGTACGCGGTGCCCAGCTCCGGGCGTCCGGCGAGCACGAGCGACCACCGCGCCCGGACCAGCGATCCGACTGACAGGTAGCTGAACCCGGCGATGAAGGTCGGGACGGCGAGCGCTGCGTCGGGTGCGTCGTCCTCCAGCAGCACCGCGAGCACGACGACGGCCGCCAGCGTCACCGCCGAAGCCGGAAGCAGCATGCGACGCTGCCCGTAACGGTCGATCAGTCGCGCCAACAGCGGATTGCCGGGAACCGCACCGAGTACGTAGGTCGCGCTCAGCACGCCGGCGAAGCCGTAGTGCCCGGTGCGGGCCGAGATGATCAGCACGATGCCGATTGGGAAGATCGCGATCGGCATGCGCATGACGAAGCCGGCAGCACAGAACGCGGCGGCGCCCGGAGCGCGGAACACCGCGCGGTAGGTACGCAACATCGCTCAGAACCCCAGCCGGTCCAGCTTCTTCGGATCGCGCTGCCAATCCGGCTCGACCGCGACGTGCAGGTCGAGGTGCACCCGGGAGCCGAGCAACTCCTCGATACCGGCGCGGGCGCGCGTCCCGATCTGCTTGAGCCGCGAGCCGGCGTGCCCGATCACGATGCCCTTCTGGCTGCGCCGCTCGAGGTGGATCGTGGCGAACACCGCGGTGATGTCGGGACGTCCGTCCTTGGGGTGGATCTCCTCGACCGTGACCGCGATCGAGTGCGGCAGCTCGTCGCGCACCCCGTCGAGCGCCGCCTCCCGGATCAACTCGGCGATGCGCGTGCCGGTGTCGTTGTCGGTCTCGATGCCGGCCGGGTAGAGCGGCGGCCCTGCTGGCAGGTGGCCGATCAGGATCTCGGCGAGCAAGTCGACCTGCTCCCCCGATACTGCGGACACCGGCACCACGTCGGCGAACTCGGCCAGCTCGCTGACGGCGAGCAGTTGCTCGGCGATCCGTTGCCTGGACGCGACGTCGGTCTTGGTCACGACCGCGACGAGGGGAGCGCGCAGCGCGGCGAGCTCGCTTGCGATGAAGCGATCGCCCGGTCCGACGCGCTGGTCGGCCGGGAGGCAGAAGCCGACCACGTCGACATCGGCCAGCGTCGCGCGCACCACGTCGTTGAGGCGCTCGCCGAGAAGCGTCCGTGGGCGGTGCAGCCCCGGCGTGTCGACCAGGACGAGCTGGGCGTCCTCGCGATTGACGATGCCGCGCACCGCGTGGCGGGTGGTCTGCGGTCTGTCGCTCGTGATCACGATCTTGCTGCCGACGAGGGCGTTGGTGAGAGTGGACTTGCCTGCATTCGGCCGGCCCACGAAGCACGCGAACCCGGACCGATGACCCACGCCCGGATCCTCTCAGATCACACCCACGACTTTCGTGCTCGCTACGGTCGGAGCTCATGGGACGCCTCGCCGCCTGCACAGTCGCCGCGGTTCTGCTCAGCGCCGGGTGTGGATCCGGCGGCGCTTCGCCGGCACCGTCTCCCTCCACCTCGACGATCACCGGCACGCGTCCGGCCCCGTCCGGCGCGATCCACTCCGCCCCGACGAGGGCTTCGAGTGCGCCATTGTGCCCGCTGCTCGGCCGGCAGTCCGCGGCGGACAAGGTGGGCATGCGGCTGGCGCGGATCACTGTGCTCACGAGCGGCGGAGCCACCGTCGGTTGCCGGTTCTACGCCCTGCAGGGATCGCCGCTCTCGCGCTCCGAGCACCTGCCCGGCCCGCATCAGCCGGCGATCGAGATCCTGCTGACGCGGTATCGGTCCGCTCTCGCGGCGCACAATGCCGTCGTCCGCCTCGGCCAGCGGCAGGGGACCAACCCGCAGCAGGCGAGCATCGTCGGCCAGGCGCCAGGGCTGTGCTTCCAAACCGATTTCGCCGCCGGCGACAACGGCACGGACTGGGCCTGCGCGTTCAGCACAGGCACGGTCATGGTTGTGGTGCGGACGGTCGTGACCAGCCCGGCGCTCAACGCGATCCTGGTCGCCCGCGCGGTCGCGTCGCACATCTAGATCGCTGCCGCAACCGCCAACGACCCGCGCCGCGACCTTCATGCGCATGTGGACTATAGGTCCGCCGCGGCACGAAGATCGCCAGACTAGGCTTCTCCCGGTGATCATCACCCGCCGGCAGTTGCTCACCGGGACGGCGGGCGTGCTTGCGCTCACGTCCTGCTCGTCCACATCCGGCCCCGCACGCACATCGAGCGCAAGGTCGCCTACGGCGCCGGTCCGGCATTCCTACGGCGGCAACCCGTCCCAGTTCGGCGAGCTGTCGCGTCCCGAAGGCCGCCCGAAAGCCGGGACGGTCGTCATCATCCACGGCGGCTTCTGGCGGGCCCAGTACGACCTGTCACTCGGACGGCCACTCGCCGCGGACCTGGTGAAGCGCGGCTATGTGACATGGAATCTCGAGTACCGCCGCGTGGGGAACGGCGGAGGCTGGACCGGAACCTTCGACGACGTCGCAGCCGGGATCGACAAGCTCGCCCATCTGGGGGTCGACACGACGCACGTCGTCGCAATCGGGCACTCGGCCGGCGGTCAGCTCGCGGTGTGGGCAGGCGCGCGTCCGAAACTGCCTGTCGGGACGCCAGGCGCGCAGCCGAAGGTGAAGGTGACCGCCGCGGTCTCCCAGGCCGGCGTGCTCGACCTGGCCACCGCCGCCCGCACCGGAGTAGGGGGCACCGCGGAAGCCGATCTGCTGGGCGGCTCGCCCGACGAGGTGCCCTACCGATATCGGCTGACCGATCCGATCGAACTGCTGCCGATCCTGACTCCGGTGCTGTGCGTGCACAGCCGCGCCGACGCGAACGTCCCGTTCGCGCAGAGCACCGCCTACGTCGCGGCGGCGAAGACGCTCGGCTCCGAAGCGACGCTGAAGGCGGTCGACGGCGACCACTTCACCCTGATCGACCCGTCCTCGAAGGCCTGGACGGTCGTGCTGGACGCACTGCCGAGGCTGCTGAGCAACTGAGCTGCGACGTCGGTGCTAGCGCGATGGTCCTTGGCGGGCGGGCGAGATCCGCCCGCCGGGCGCTAGCCCGAGAGCGTCCCGTCGGCGCGGGCCTGATGGACAATCGCGTCGGGCGCCACATCGCGCACTGCCGCAACTCCCGCCTCGTCGCTCGCGTCGTCCCCGAGCACTACCGCGGCCTCCAGGCCCGGCGCGCCCGACGACAGTGCCATCGCGACCGCCACCTGCAGCGCCGAGAGCCGGAGCGAGGGCAACGCAACCGATACGGCGACGTAGGTCCGCCCATCGGTGTCGCGCACCGCGGCGCCCTGTTCGGCGCGCTGGCGCGCGCGGGCCGAACGGGCCAGCGTGACGAGCTTCGCGTCCTCGGGTGCCAGCGTGCCGGGTTCAGGCATGCTGCGCGGACTCCTCGTTCTCGGAACTCGCCTCGTCGCCGCTCAGCCGGCTTACCAGCACAGTGTCGATGCGGTTGCGTCGTCCGCCCGCGCTCTCGGCGACCAGTTCCAGGCCGTACGCAGTGACGCGCGCGCCAGGTATGGGCACGCGTCCGAGCAGGTCGGCGAGAAACCCGCCCACGGTCTCGACATCGTCGCGATCAGGCAGCGCGACATCGAACAGCTCGCCGAGATCCTCGACGGCCAGGCGTGACGCGACGCGTACCGTATCGGCATCGATGCGCTCGACCGGTGGCCGTTCGACGTCGTACTCGTCGGTGATCTCGCCGACGATTTCCTCGAGGATGTCCTCGATCGTGATGATTCCGGCCGTCCCGCCGTACTCGTCTATCACGACCGCGATGTGCGTGCGATGCGCCTGCATCTCGCGCAGCAGCTCGTCGACCGGCTTCGACTCCGGGACGAAGTCGACCCGGCGCATGACCTCCTCGACCGTCGTCGCCCGCGCCCGCTCGGCATCCTGGGCCCGGCGGGCGAGGTCTTTGAGATAGACGACGCCGACCATGTCGTCGGCGTTCTCGCCGGTCACCGGGATGCGGGAGAAACCGCTGCGCAGCGCGAGGGCCAGCGCCTGCGGGACGGTCTTGGTGCGCTCGATCCAGACGATCTCGGTACGCGGCACCATCACCTCGCGCGCGATCGTGTCGCCGAGGTCGAAGACCGACTGGATCATCTCCCGCTCGCCGCGCTCGACGACGCCGCGCTCCTCGGCCATGTCGACGAGTTCGCGCAGCTCGACCTCGGACGAGAACGGGCCCTCGCGCAGGCCGCGACCGGGTGTGATCGCGTTGCCGAGCAGGGTGAGCAGCGAGGCCAGCGGGTTGAAAAATCGGCCGAGTACGCGCACCGCCCCGGCACCTGTCAGCGCGACCGAGTAGGGATGCTGGCGTCCGATCGTGCGCGGACCGACGCCGATCACAGCGTAGGAGATGACGACCATGACCAGGACCGTGACCAGCGTGACCGGCCAGCGGGCACCAAACTGCGAGCGCGCCACGATCGTCACGAGCACCGTGGCGGTGAGTTCGCAACACACGCGTAGCAGCAGCAGCAGATTCGTGTAGCGCACGCGGTCGTTGACGATCACCCGCAGGGACCGGGCGCCCTTGCGCTGCTCGCGCAGGAACTCCTCGACGCGCGCTACCGATACCCGGGCCAGGGCGGAATCGACGCAGGCGAGCAACCCGCCGAGCGGGATGAGGCAGATCGCGACGATGAGCGCGACGACGTCGGTACCCATCAGCGGGCCGGGCCGGCCGGGTCAGCCACGGCGGGCGCTGCCCGGTGTGTCGCGGACCTCGCCGGCCGTTCCCGGCAGCGGTGCGCGGATGGCCTCGCGGCCGGTCCGCGCCGACCAGTCGCCGACGATGCCGGCCTGCAGCTCGAACATCTCGCGCTCCTCGTCCGGATCGCCGTGGTCATAGCCGAGCAGGTGCAGGATGCCGTGGGTGCAAAGCAGGTGGAGCTCGGACTCGGTCGAGTTCCCCGCCTCCTGCGCCTGCTGAGCCGCGACCGCCGGACAGAGCACCACGTCGCCGAGCATGGCGTCCCCGACACCCGCGTCGGTCGGCGGCGGGGCGGACGGATCCACACGCTCGAGCGGATGGTCGGCCGCGTCCATCGGAAACGCCATCACGTCGGTCGGACCGGGGAGATCCATCCACTGCTCGTGCAGCGCTTCCATCGCCGCGACGTCGAGCAGGACGAGCGACAACTCGGCGAGCGGGTCGACGTGCAGGCTGTCGAGCACGAACCGCGCGAGCCGAGCGAGAGCGGTCTCGTCGACCTCGACGCCAGCCTCGTTGTTGATCTCGATACTCATCGGGACGTCAGCGGCGCGGTTTGGCGCGCTGTGGCGGCGCTGCGCTGCCGACCCTGGCGCGTGTCGCCTCGCTCACGTCCCACCGCTCGTAGGCGTCGACGATCTCGCCGACCAGCCGGTGCCGCACCACGTCGGCGGAGGTGAGGTAGTCGAAGTGCACGTCCTCGAGATCCCCGAGGATGTCGCGAACCACCTTCAGTCCGCTGCGCTGATCGCCGGGCAGATCGACCTGCGTGACATCACCGGTAACCACGATCCGCGAGCCGAAGCCCAGCCGGGTCAGGAACATCTTCATCTGCTCGGGCGTGGTGTTCTGCGCCTCGTCGAGGATGATGAACGCGTCGTTGAGGGTGCGCCCGCGCATGTAGGCCAGCGGCGCGATCTCGATCGTCCCCGCCTGGGTGAGCCGCGGGATCGACTCGGGGTCCAGCATGTCGTGTAGCGCGTCCAGCAGCGGCCGAAGGTACGGGTCGATCTTGTCGTACAGCGTGCCGGGCAGGAAACCGAGCCGCTCCCCCGCCTCGACCGCCGGGCGGGTCAAGATGATGCGGCTGACCTGCTTGGCCTGCAGCGCCTGCACCGCCTTCGCGACGGCGAGGTAGGTCTTGCCGGTGCCCGCCGGGCCGATGCCGAACACCACGGTGTGCTTGTCGATCGCGTCTACGTAGCGCTTCTGGTTCAGCGTGCGGGGACGGATGTTCTTGCCGCGCCGCGACAGGATGTTGAGGCTGAGCACCTCGGCCGGACGCTCACCGGTGTGCTCGTTGAGGATGCTGAGCGCGCGAGTGACCGAGTCCGGAGTCAGATACGACCCGGACTTGATGAGTTCGAGGAGTTCTTCGAAGAGCCGGACTGCGACCGCGTTGTCGGCGGCTGCACCGGTGATCGTGATTTCGTTGCCGCGGACGTGGATGTCGCTGTCGAGGCTCTTCTCGATGACGCGGAGCAATTCGTCACGGGAGCCGAGCAGCGAGACCATGGCCTGCTCGCCGGGCACGACGAGGACGGTGGAGACGCGATCCGGGCTGAGGGTGGGATCGGACAAGTGTCTGCTCTCAGGTCGGCGACGGTGGTCGCTTTCCACTGTACCGGCGACCCGGTTCTGTTTCGTGTCCTCAGCCCGGTGGCCAGCTCATCGGACGGCCGGCCAGCACGTGCGCGTGGACGTGGAACACGCTCTGCCCGACCTCGGCGCCGGTGTTGAACACGGTCCGGAAGTCGGTGAGCCCCAGCTGCTCGACGAGCTTGCCGATGCCGGCGAGCAGGCCTGCGGCGGCCTCGGCGTCGCGGCCGAGTTCGGCGATGTTGGCGAGGTGCCGCCTGGGCACGATGAGCACGTGCGTCGGGGCCTGCGGATTGAGATCTTCGAAGGCAACGGAGTGCTCGTCCTCGTAGACCCTGGTGGACGCGACGTCCCCGGCGACGATTGCGCAGAACAGGCAGTCGGCCATACCGGCACGCTACTCAGTTTGGATTGCTCACCATCCAGGTGGCGATCTCGGTGCGGGTCGAAAAGCCGAGCTTGGCCAGGATGCTGCGCACGTGCGTCTCGACGGTCCGCTCGGAGAGCACCAGCCGGGCGGCGATCTCGCGGTTGGACAGTGCCTCCGCAACCAGCGCCGCAACCTCCGCCTCGCGGGCCGACAGCGGGGACGCGCTGCGCCGAGCCGATTCCAGGCGCGACGTCAGCGCGGTCGCGGTGCCAAGTGGGCCGGGCATGGACAGGCGCCGGAACTCCGCCGCGGCCTGCGCGGTCATCTCCGCGGCCGCTGCGAGGTTGTCGCCGCGCGCCAGCAGGGTCTGCGCCCAGCCCAACCGGCTCAGTGCCGTGAACGGACGCGCGCCGATCCGGGCATTCATCGCGACGGCGTCGCGGTAGTGCCCGAGCGCCTCGTCGAAGCGTCCGGACACCCGGGCCAGGTCGCCGATCAGCCGGGCGTTGGCGCCGTGGCTGAAGACGCCGCCGGACCCGTCCCCGCTGTAGTAGTGGGCGGTGGGGACGAGCCTTACGTAGACGTCCTCGGCAACCTCGGCGTCGTCGATCAGAACGGCCACGATCCCGATCAGCGCGAGCGTGGCCGCCCAGCGCGTCCCGACCGGGAACGTGGCCGGGATGTGCCGGAACTGCTCGAACTCGGCGCGGGCGAGGTCGAGCTGGCCGGCGATCGCATGGTGGGTCGGCCAGCTGATCTGCACGAGCGGCATCGGGGGCGCCTGGGAGATCATCTTCTCCCAGCTCGGCGGGTACTCGTCCGGATCTCCGCGAACGACCGCGAGCTGGCCGCGGAAGGCGAAGGAAATGCCGATGAGCGAAATGTCCCCGACCCGAATCCCCAACTCCTCCGCGGCGTCGTTGGCCTCTCGCGCGGCGGGGAAGTCGCCGACCAGGGCCGCCTGCGTCGCTCGGTAGCGATAGTGATGCCAGCGCGCGAG